>JBOHYX010000473.1:0-2016 GCA_050738115.1 Rhodanobacteraceae bacterium | reverse complement strand
GCCGCGCGGCAATTCGACCTGTCGACGCTGACGGGAGTCACGATGCGCACGGCCGACCTGGTCCCGAACAGCCCGGCGCGGATGCTGCATGGCACAAATGCTTTCCGGACATAACGCGTAGGATGGTCCTGTCACCACCAGAGGAAGAGGAACCGCCATGAGCACGCGCGTCGCACTGGTCACGGGAGGCACCGGCGGCATCGGTACCGCAATCCTCCGCCGACTGGTGCAAATGGGGCACAAGGTCGCCACCAATTACCGCGACCCGGACAAGACCCAGGCCTGGCTGAAAAAGGTCAATGGCGACGGCGTCAACGTGCTCACCGTCAAGGCCGACGTCTGCGATCCGCAGCAGTGCGAAGCGATGGTGAAGACCGTCGAGGACAAACTCGGGCCCGTGGACATCCTTGTCAACAATGCCGGCATCACGCGCGATACCACGTTCCACAAGATGAGCTACGAGCAGTGGACCGACGTGGTGAACACCAACCTCAACGCCTGCTTCAACGTCACCCGGCCGATCATCGAAGGCATGCGTGCGCGCAAGTGGGGCCGGATCGTGCAGATCAGCTCGATCAACGGCCAGAAGGGCCAGTACGGCCAGGCCAACTACGCGGCCGCCAAGGCCGGCATGCACGGCTTCACGATTTCGCTGGCACAGGAGAACGCCAAGTTCGGCATCACGGTCAACACCGTTTCGCCGGGCTACATCGGCACCGACATGGTGATGGCGGTACCCGAGGAAGTGCGCGCCAAGATCGTCGCGCAGATCCCGCTCGGGCGCCTCGGCAAGCCGGACGAAATCGCCTACGCGGTCGCGTTTTTCCTCGACGACAGGGCGGCGTGGATCACCGGTGCGAACCTCGCGATCAACGGCGGCCATTACATGGGGTGGTGACAGGAAGGCAGTTTCGCGCCAACAATTCCGATCACGGCGCCGTCGGGTTCCACACCGGTTGCGAAGCGCCCATGACCTTGTGGGAGCGGGCGGTGCCCGCGACGGGTCTCGCCGCAAGCTGCCCCTGTCGCAGTCCGTCACATTCGTCGCGGCGACCCGCCGCTCCCACAGCGGCTGCTGATTCCACAATGGAAATTGCCGGTTTCGCGCTTCGCGCGCGAAACCGCCTTTTGTGCCGTGCGATAATCCGCGATTGTTTGTCTGATCGCGAATCGACGCAATGCCCCGCGAAATCCTCGTCACCAGTGCCCTGCCCTACGCGAACGGCCTGATCCATCTCGGCCATATCGTCGAGCACGTGCAGTCGGACATCTGGGTGCGGGCAATGCGGATGGCGGGCGCGACGGTGCACTACGTCTGCGCGGACGACGCACACGGCACCTCGATCATGCTGCGCGCGGAGAAGGAAGGGATCGCGCCCGAGGTGCTGATCGACAAGGTCTGGCACGAGCACACCGCCGACCTGAAGGACTTCGGGGTCGCCTATGACCACTATTCCAGCACCCACACGCAAGCCAACCGTGCACTGACGTACCGGATCTGGCGCGCGCTGGAAAAGAACGGCCACGTCGAGTCCCGGCCCGTCAAGCAGTTGTTCGATCCCGAGCGGCAGATGTTCCTGCCCGACCGCTTCATCAAGGGCGAGTGTCCCGTCTGCCACGCGAAGGATCAGTACGGCGACGCCTGCGAAGTATGCGGCAGCACCTACAACCCGGTCGACCTGATCGAACCGTATTCGGTGGTCTCGGGCGCCGAGCCGGTGGAGAAGGAGTCGCTGCACTTCTTCGTGAAGCTGGCGGACTTCGAAGCGCTGCTGAAGACGTGGCTCGAGGAGCGCCGTGCGGCCGGCGGCCTGCAGTCCGAGGTCGTCAACAAGCTGAAGGAATGGTTCGCCGAAGGTCTGCGGAGCTGGGACGTGTCGCGCGACGCACCGTATTTCGGATTCGAGATCCCGGATCAGCCCGGCAAATATTTCTACGTGTGGGTCGATGCGCCGATCGGCTACTTCGCGGCATTCCGGGAGCTGTGCGAAAGCGGCCGCAAGGCGGGGCTCGCCG
>JBOHYX010000472.1:0-2021 GCA_050738115.1 Rhodanobacteraceae bacterium | reverse complement strand
GGCGAGCACCGCGCCGATCGCGGCTTCCTGATCGGGAGTTTCCTCGAATGGAAAGCCTTCCGCGAAACGGGCCAGCATCGCGCGGTCGTAATCGATGGCGTTGCCCTGGCGCGCTGCGCGTTGCGCGTGGATCGCCAGCAACTCGGCGGCCACGTCGCGGACCTTCTCCGCCGCACGGCGCTTGGCACGCTCCCAGCTCTCGCCGCCCAGCGAATGCAGCGGGGCGTGTTCGTCATCCGCGCCGCTGTAGCGGCTGACCAGCGCGAGCTGCGCCACCGGCACGTACAGCTTGTCGCCGCGTGCGTATTCGATCGCGAGGAATTCGCCGGGCATGCCGCCGACATCGAGCGCCACGAGGCCGAGATACCGACCGACGCCGTGGTCGACGTGCACGATCGGCGCGCCGATTCCGAGCTCGGTGAGGTCGCGCAGGATCGCTTCCGGGTCGCGCTCCGCCGTGCGGCGTCGCTGGCGTTCGCTGCGCGCGCGCTCACCGGCGAGCTCGCGTTCGGTGAGTACCGTGAGCGCAGGATCGGCGAGCGCGAAACCGCGGTCCAGCGGTGCGACGAGCACTGCGAGACCGGGCAAAGGGTGCCCGCTGTCGCGCGACCATCCCTCCATGCCGTCATCCCGGCGCAGGCCGGGATCCATTTGCATTTCTTCCATCCTTGGGACTGGATCCCGGCCAATCCATGGCCGGGATGACGATAACTCGGCATGCTCGTACAGGAATGTACGCCAGCTATCAATGACACGAGGCCTCAGTTCGGCTGTCGCCAGTTGCTCAATCAATGCTTCGCGCCGCCCGGCTGAATCGGCGGCAATCAGGACGCGTTGATCGGGGTGCTCGTCCAGCCAATCACGCACCCGTGCGGGAAATCCGCCGGCCGCGGCCCCGCCAGCCGTGAGATCGGGGGCGGGCAGCGTGCCGGTATTGGCGGCACGCGGGTCGTCGGCCGCCGCGATATCCACCCGCAGCGTTCCGTTCAGGCGCTCGCGCAGCGACTGCGGTGGCAGGTACAACTCCACTGGCGGCAGGATCGGGCGTTCGATGTCGTGGGCGCGTTGGTCATAGCGTTCGGCGGTCTGCGCCCAGAAGCGCTCGGCGGCGTCCAGTGCACCGCGCCCGACCACGATGAGGGCGTCCGGGCCGAGATAATCGAACAGCGTTTCGGTGGCATCGAAGAACAGCGGGAGGTAGTACTCGATGCCGCCGGGCGTCACGCCCTGTTTCATGTCCTGGTACAGCGGGCACCGGCGAACGTCGATCGGGAATCGCTCGCGCAGCCGGTCGCGGAACGCGCGCATCGCCTCGTCGGTCAGCGGGAACTCGCGCGCCGGCAGCAACTTCACGGCGTCGACCGGGTGTTCGGAACGCTGCGTCTCCGGATCGAACGCGCGAATGGATTCGACTTCATCGTCGAACAGCTCGATGCGGTAAGGCTCGGACGCGCCCATCGGAAAGATGTCCAGCAACGCGCCGCGCACCGCAAACTCGCCGTGCTCGCCCACCTGCGGCACGTGACGATAGCCACAGGCCTCGAGCCGGCGCTGTTCGTCCACGAAGTCCAGACGGTCGCCGCGGGCCACGGCAAGCCCGGTTCCCGCGATATGGGAGCGGGGCGCCAGGCGCTGCATCAGCGTCGATGCGGGAACCACCAGCACACCGCGCCGCGTAGCCGGCAACCGGTACAACGTGTCGATGCGTTGCGAAATCAATTGCGGATGCGGCGCGAACAGGTCGTAGGGCAGGGTCTCCCAGTCGGGGAAATGCAGCACCTGCAGGTCGCCCGCAAACACCTGGAGTTCGTCCTCGAGCAGGCGCGCACCACGGCTGTCCGCGGTCACCGCGACGACCACGCCTTCGCACTTGCGCGCCGCCTCGCACAGCAGTAGCGCCAGCGACGAACCTGCAGGCTCGCGCCAGTCGTGTTGCTGGCCGGGGGTGCGTGGAAGGGGCGGGAGGGGAATGTTCAATGCAGGCATGCGGGCGTTCACACAAAGCGCAACACTGCCGGAGG
>JBOHYX010000471.1:0-2025 GCA_050738115.1 Rhodanobacteraceae bacterium | reverse complement strand
GGCGTTGTACCGGAAGGTCGGTGACGGTCCCCAGATGCTGATGGTGGGTGACAACCTGGCGCAGGTTTACCTGAAGGAGGGCAAGCCCGAACAGGCGATCGCGCTGTCGCGGGATTCGCTCGCGGACGAGCGCGCCGAGGGACGCGAATCGGACGCGCTGACGTCACAGTACAACATTGCGCGCGCATTGCAGGCGATGGGCCAGCACCGGCAGGCCATGGACCTGATTTCCACGACCGTGGAACAGGCCCGCAAGGCGCACTTCGGGGCCGGATTGCCCGACCTGCTGCAGGAACAGTCGCGGATGGCCGAACGCGATGGCGATTTTGAGCTTGCGCTCGCGTCCGAGCGCGAAGCATTCGTGGCCGCGCGCGACCAGTGGTCGAAGAACCTGGCTTCGCAGGAGGCGAGTCTGGCCGCGCGCTATGCGGCGCGCGAGACCGAGATCCGCATCCAGGAGCTCGAGCGCAACAGCCAGATTCGCAAACTGAAACTGCAGACCGCGGAAGCCGAGGCCACACGCAACGCGCTGCGCGTGCGCCGACAGCGCGCGACGCTGGTGGCGTCGGTGTTGGCGGCGATCGGCCTGCTGGTGGGCGTGATTTCGTTGTTGGTGCTGCTGCGGTCGCAGCGTCGGTACACGCGCGAGCTGCGGCGGCAGGCGCTCGAGGATCCGCTGACCGGCGTCGCCAACCGGCGCGGCTTCTTCCAGCAGGCGGAAGCGATGCTCGGCAAACGTGATGCGGGCCAGTCGCTGCTGCACGCACTGCTGCTGTTCGACTTTGACAATTTCAAGGGCATCAATGACCGCTGTGGGCATCCCTTCGGTGACATCGTCCTCAACGTGTCGTTGCAGTGCCTGCGCCCGGTGGTCGGCACGCGTGGGCGCCTCGCGCGGCTGGGCGGGGAGGAATTCGTGGTGCTGTGCCCGCGCATGGGTGGCGCCGCGGCGCTGCAACTGGCCGAGGAGATGCGGGCGGCGATGGGTGCGCTGGAACTCCCGAACGCGCCGGATGATCTTGCCGTCACCATCAGCATCGGCGTCGCGCTGTTCGACGGGGTGCGCTGCCATGACCTCGGGAGTTGGATGGGCACGGCCGATCGCGCGATGTACGCCGCCAAATCGCGCGGCCGCGACCAGGTCGTCGTGGCCCACGCGGTGAACGAGTTGCTGAACCGCGCCGTTGCAGAGCCGCAGCCCGCGCGGTGAAGCCGGCACGGCGCACGCGCGCCGGGCGCGCCGCGACGGGCGACCTGCATCCATGACGCGTATCAATGCCGCGCGCGTCGCGTCGCGGCAAAGTAGCCGTCGCGCCCGCCGCGGAGGCATCGTCATGACCCACGTCGTCACCGACAACTGCATCAATTGCAAGTACACCGACTGCGTGGAAGTGTGCCCAGTCGACTGCTTCCATGAAGGCCCGAATTTCCTCGCGATCGACCCCGGCGAGTGCATCGACTGCACGCTGTGCGTGGCCGAGTGCCCGGTGAACGCGATTTTCGCGGAACTGGACGTGCCGGCCGGCCAGGAAAAGTTCCTCGCGATCAACGCCGAGCTTTCGAAGAACTGGCCGGTGATTGCGAGCAGGATTCCCGCGATGGACGGCGCCGACCTGTGGGACGGTATTCCCGACAAGGTGTCGCTGCTCGACCGCGGCGATGGCAAGAACCTCACGGGTGATCCGGCCAAGTCGCCGTCGCCACAGTCCGCGCAGGCGCCGTCACCCCCGCAGGCGGACGGGACCGCGCCGGGCTAGACTGACTGGAGACCGGCGGCCGTCGATCGCCATCGGTCGCCCATGCTTCCAACTGCAACCCAAGGAGTTCGCGATGTCCGGCACCAGGTTCAAGGGTCATCCCGTCCACGTCGACGGCCATTTTCCTCAGGTCGGCGACAAAGCGCATCCTTTCAAGCTCATCGCCGGCGACCTGTCGGAGAAATCGCTGGCCGATTTCGCAGGCAAGCGCAAGGTGCTCAACATTTTCCCGAGTGTGGATACGCCGGTATGCGCGGCCTCGGTGCGG
>JBOHYX010000470.1:0-2028 GCA_050738115.1 Rhodanobacteraceae bacterium | reverse complement strand
GGTCTGGACGGTGCGCTTCCGCGTACAGCACAGCACTGGTCTGCGTCCCGTTCGGCCCGTACACATTGTCGTGGCTGCGGTCGATGATGGCCTGGCCTTTAGCAATGGATTCCAATCCGCCGGACGTATTTCCAAGGCCGAGTTCGGCCACGGCGAGGCTCTCCCACACGAATGCCTGATTGATGCCCTGCTGGTTCTTGAGTTGCGCGCGAATCTGCGGCAGCGCCTGCGCGTACAGCGGCCGCGCGCTCGCCATGTCGCCCATGTGCCGGTACAGCTCGGCCTGTGCGAGTGTCTTGGGACCACCACCGGCACCGGGCCCGAAGTTGTCAGGCGTGTCGGGCACGCTATCCAGCAGCGCCAGCGCCATTTTGTATTTGCGCTGGTAGGTCAGCAGGGTCACGCGTTGCAACTTCAACTGCGGGTCGTCGCCCTGCGCCGCCGCCAGCGCACTCGGAATATCGCCGGTGGCGACCAGGGCCGCTTGTGAAAGATTGAGTTTCGCGTTGCGGTTGTGCGGGTCGAGCGCCAGCGCCCGCTGGGAGGAGCGTTCGGCGTCGGGATAACGACCGGCTTCCATGTAAGTCGTGCCGAGTTCGAAAGCCAGCGCAGAATTGCGCGGATCGAGCGTAAGTGCCTGCTGGAACGACGCGATCGCGGTATCGAAGTGACCCTGCCAGCACTGCACGTAGCCTTGCGCCGCCAGCGTGTCGGCATCGTTGGGCCGCAGCTCCTACGCCGCCGCGAACGCCTTCAGCGCGGCGGCGTAGTCGCTGCGGCCCCAGTAGTCGCTGTAGCCGATGGCGAGTTGCGCGGCGGGCAGCTTGGGTGCCAGCTTCAAGGCTTGTTCGGCATTCCTGCGTGCATCCGCGACGAGGTGCGGAATCTCCATTCCGCCGCCGCCGAACCACGCCAGTTCGCTTTGCACGTAGGACAGTCGCGCGTAGGCCAGCGCGAAATTCGGGTCCTGCGCGATGGCCTGTTGGTAGAGCGGAATCGCGGCTTTCCAGCTCGCAGTGTCGTAATTGATCAGGCCCTGGTCGGCCTGATACTCGGCGCGCAGGAACGCATCGTTGGCGGCGTTGTTCGAACTCAGGTCGCTCGCGAGACGCGCGGTCTCGGCCGGCGAGAGCTTGGCCTGCAGCGCTTGGGCGACCTGCTCGGCCACATCCCCCTCCACCCCGAACACGTTGGTGAGCGTCTTGGTATAGGCCTTGGCCCAGATGTGGGCATCGGTCCGGCTGTCGATCAACTGCACGTTGATCAGCACCTCGTTGCCGGCCTTCTGCACGCTGCCTTCCAGGACCGTGGCGACGCCGAGTTGCTGGCCGATGGTTTTCAGGTCTTCGGGGTGGCTCGCGTACTTCGCGGTCGAAGTGCGCGCGATCACCTTCAAGCCGCCGATGTCGGCCAGCTTGGTGAGGACCAGGTCCTGCATGCCGGCCACGAAGTATTCGTTGTCCTTATCGTCGGACAAATTCTGGAACGGCAGTACCGCGATGAATTTGGCCGGGATGGAGGGTGCGATGGACGTCGCAGCGGCCGGGGCGGCGGCGGCCACTACGCGACCCGGCAATGTGCGGTGTTGCCCGTTCACCGCTGCCGGGCCGAAACGCCAGAGCAGCCCGCCACCGATCGCCAGCAGCAGGGCAATGATCACCAATTCGGTGCCGCCGATGCGCTGCGCGCCGCGTTCGCCGTGATACCACGCCAGCACCAGCACCACGAAAAAGCCCAAGGCCAACGCCAGGATCAGGTAGCGCTCCACCGCGCCCGGCCAGTTGAAGCGCTGCGCGACGATGTCGATGCCCTGCAGCAGTGCGAACGCGAATGCGACCCAGGCGACCGCCCACTGCACCAGCTTGCGCTGTTTCAGGCGTAGCCAGAGTTCGTTCACGCCGGGCCCCCTGCTGCGGGATCACGCGCGCCATCGACGGGCTCGCGCCCCACGATTCTAACCACGTTCAGCAGACGAGGCGGCTGGACCCCGGTAGGGTGGAACCCGCGCGCGGGTTCCTCGCTACGGAT
>JBOHYX010000469.1:0-2028 GCA_050738115.1 Rhodanobacteraceae bacterium | reverse complement strand
GCGTGGCGCCGCGGCACGTCGTGCCATCCGCATTCGCGGGCACACGCCATACTTGCGCACCGGCGGGTATGGCCGCCCGCCCGAACCCGACCTCACGAACCGGAACAGCACCCGTGGACATCGATCGCGCAGGCCTCGGGGCCCTGATGGAAATCACCGCACGGCCGGAACTGGTGTTCGTCCGCGGTGAAGGGTCGTGGCTGGAAGACCACACCGGCAAGCGTTATCTGGACTTCATCCAGGGCTGGGCGGTGAACTGCCTCGGCCATTGCCATCCCGCGATCATCGAGGCGCTGGCGCGCCAGGCGCGCGAGCTCATCAATCCTTCGCCGGCGTTCTACAACCAGCCATCGATCGACCTTGCGCGCCGGATCGTCGCGGCGTCCTGCTTCGACCGCGTGTTCTTCGCCAGCAGCGGCGCCGAAGCCAACGAAGGCGCGATCAAGCTCGCGCGCAAATGGGGCCAGCTCCACCGCCGCGGCGCCTGGAAGATCATCACCTTCGACCACGCCTTCCATGGCCGCACGCTGGCGACCATGTCGGCATCGGGCAAACCCGGCTGGGATACGAAATTCGCGCCCCAGGTGCCGGGCTTCCCCAAGGCCGAGCTCAACGATCTCGATTCGGTACGCGCGCTGATCGACGACGAAACCGTCGCGGTAATGCTCGAACCCATCCAGGGCGAGGCCGGCGTGATCCCGGCCACGTTCCGGTTCCTGCGCGAACTTCGCGAACTCACGCGCGAGCGCCGACTGCTGCTGATAGTGGATGAAGTCCAGACCGGCATGGGCCGCACGGGCATGTTGTTCGCGTACCAGCACGCCGGGATCGAACCGGACATCATGACGCTCGCCAAGGGCATCGGCAGCGGCGTGCCACTGGCGGCGCTGTGCGCGACCGAAGCCGTGAGTTGCTTCGAGCACGGCGACCAGGGCGGCACCTATTGCGGGAATCCGTTAATGGCGGCCGTCGGCGTTGCGGTGTTCGACGTCGTTTCCAGACCCGAATTCCTCGACGCGGTCCACGCCCGCTCGCGCCAGTTGAAGGCGGGCCTCAACGCGCTGTCGACGAAGTGGGCCATGCACGGCGAGCGCGGCCTCGGGCTGCTGCGCGCGCTCATCATGGATCGCGACGACGCACCCGCGATCGTCGACGCTGCCCGCAACCGCGCGCCGGAGGGCCTGTTGCTCAACGCACCCGGCCCCGACCTGCTGCGCTTCATGCCGGCGCTCAACGTCAGCGCGGAAGAAATCGACATCATGCTCGCGTGGCTGGATGCGCTGATTGCGCAGGTCCGCAACGGCGAGAAAACGCATTGACCTGCGCGCACGGCTTTAGCCGTCGACGCCGCGTGTTCAACCGTGCACCAAGCCGAAAAACATCAGGTAGACGAGGCGCCCGTTATCGAGGCGATCGCCGAATCCCTCGCCTGCCGTGTGCCACAACCACGGGCGCAGCAACAGCAACCGGTTGTAGCGCATCGGCACCTGCATCGTCACTTCCCATTTCGAGTCATCGTTGCCGTCCTTGTCGATGATGTCGGCGTGCAGCGCCTGTGGCGTCGGATAGCCCATCGCGGACAGCTCCTGCCGGTTGAGCGGCGCGCGGTCGCTGCGGGTGGGCCGATGGCGGAAAAATTCGGTCCCGCCGCGGCAGTCTTCCGGGCGGCTCAGATAGAGAATCCCCGACCAGTACGCCAGGGGATCGATGTGTACCTTGGCCCTGCCCGTGTCCGTCGCCAGGGTGATGCGACACTTGCCGTGCGATTGTGGCGGCGTCAGCAGGCGCAACGGTTCGCCGACGCAGCGCGACACCTGCGGTACCAGACCATCGAGATCGATGCGCTCGAGTGAGTTGCGCCCGGGGAACGCACCCTGCTGTTCGGGATAGGTCAAACGCAAGGCCATGGTGTGCTGTGAAAGTTGGGTTTGAGGTTTGAACTCGACGAAGCTTTACCGAAGATGGAGGTGGGCCCTCCGCGAGCGACCTGCAGGGGTAGCTCGCAAACCGCCCCAAGCTGCTGGCGTC
>JBOHYX010000468.1:0-2030 GCA_050738115.1 Rhodanobacteraceae bacterium | reverse complement strand
GTTGAGGATCGTGTTGGATGGAACCCATCCCCACTCGGCGCTGCGCGCCGCCCTCCCCTTGAAGGGGAGGGTTCAACAGCGTCGCTGGCGGCGGGGAAGGGGAATGGATCGAAGCAGCGGGTCTTGTTGTACACGGGCCGGTCTTCCAGCGTTCCGCCGGCTTTGAGTGCCCAGGTGGCGTGCACGCTTGACGAGAGCACGCCGAGAAACCGTGCATCGTCGAGCGCGATGCACACCAGCCGGTTGTCGGGTGCGATGTTGGCGTCGAGGAACTGGAACGTCCGGTGCTTGGCGGTTTCCACGGTGGCGATGTAACGCGGCAAACCCTTGAGCGCCTTGCGCAGCTCGCGGCGTGGTTCGCCAAAGACACACCAGTTTTCGCGGTAACTTGCGCGCTGGTTTTGATCGCGCTCCGGCTTCACGCGCTCCAGCACATGCTGATAGACAGCCGGAAATTTCCGACGCACGTCGTCGGCTTCGAGTCCGAACAGGTCGATCACCAGTACGCCACGCGGCGTATCGGTGAGGTCGCGGCCGTTGCGGTAGGCGCGAACGCGTTGCTCCAGCCCGGTGACGGACCCCAGTCCGAGGTCGTGCGCCTGCTCCGGCGTGACGATGAAGCCGGCGCCGTGCAATTTGAAACCGGGGCAACACAAAGTCGCGTTGGACAACAGCGCCTTCGCGCCGGCGACGTCGGCACCGATGCTGAGGTCCGCGTGGATCATGCCCGGACGCTCGCGGAACGTGACCGCGATTTCATCCCGACCCGTATCGGCTTCGCTCTCGATCGTGAGCAAGCGTCCGGCGTGTACGCCTGCAATGCCCGTGGTCATCGCGATACGCACCGCCGCGCCGTCTGCGGTATCCACCCACGGATGGTCGGGAATCGCGAAGGCCAGCGAAAGCGGCTCTGCTTTTCCCACTCCCTCCGGGAGAGGATGGCGCGCAGCACCGGATGAGGGTTCGGGTGCAGTGCGGCGTTTTGATTTGCTCGTGCCCTCATCCGCCCTTCGGGCACCTTCTCCCGGAGGGAGAAGGGAAGCGCTTGTCTTGTTGAGCAATGCCGTCTCGACGACGCGGCGGTTGAACGTCTGGCGGATGGAGTTCGTGGTGATGAAACCGAAACGCTGCAGTGCGCCGCGCGCAGTCAGTACCGCGGCGTGGTGCCACCAATGCATCACGAAATCGGAGGATTCGGGCACGGCCGACCAGACCGCGCGCAATGCGTCGGCGTAACCATCGCCCAGTTCGCGCCGCACGTTGGAGGCGCCAATGAACGGCGGGTTACCGACCACGAAATCCGCCTTGGGCCACGCGGCCTTGCGCGGGTTGACATAGCGTTCCAGCGGCGTGCGCGCGGCTTCGTCGGGTACCGGCTCGCCGGTAACGGGCGATGGCTTGTACGTCTTGCCATCCCAACGCGTCACCGGCACGCCGCGTGCATCGGTGACGTATTCGACCTTGTCGTACGCCAGCACCGCGTCGCGGTTCTCGATGTTGCGGAAGTCGCGCACCACCGGCTGCGGCGGGTTGACGTCGCCGCGGGTGCGGAAGTGCCATTGCAGATACCCGATCCACAACACCACTTCGGCGATGGCGGCGGCGCGCGGGTTCACCTCGATGCCCAGCAACTGGTGCGGATCGACGGTTTCGGCTTCCTCCGCGATGACGCGGCTGGCCTCCATGTCGATGTCGGTCTGTGCAGTGATGCCAAGACTGCTCAGGCCAAACTCGTCGAGCGCGTTCAACACCTCGCCTTCGAGGCGCTTCAGGTGCTCCAGCGCGACGTAGAGGAAGTTGCCCGTGCCGCATGCCGGATCGAGCACGCGCACGTTGCACAGGCGTTTGTGGAAGCCCAGGATCAGGTTCCGGGCCTTGCGCAGCTCGATGTTCGATTGCTTCAGGCGTTCCGCGGGCGACTTCCTGCCGCCCGCGTCCAGACCGCGCTCGCGCGCCGGTTCGGCTTCCGTGATGTGCAACAGTGCCGCCGCCTTGACGTCGCTCCATTCCGCGCGCAGCGGTTCGATCAC
>JBOHYX010000467.1:0-2046 GCA_050738115.1 Rhodanobacteraceae bacterium | reverse complement strand
GATTTCATCTTCGCGTCGATCGGATACATGAAGATGCCGCCGCGCGTCAGGATGCGGTGCACGTCGGCGACCATCGACGCCACCCAACGCATGTTGAAGTCACGCCCGCGCGGACCGGTCTTGCCGGCGAGGAGGTCCACGATGTAGCGCTGCATCGGCGCTTCCCAGAAGCGCTGGTTGGACATGTTGACGGCAAATTCCGAGGTGTCCTCCGGAACCGCGACGTGCGCCCGCGTGAGCCGGAAACTGCCGATCTCGCGATCCAGCGTGAACACGTCGACGCCGTGGCCGGTCGTCAGCACCAGCAGGGTGTTCGGCCCGTACACGCAATAACCGGCGGCGACCTGCTGCGTACCGGGTTGCAGGAAATCCTTTTCGGTCGGCTGCGCGGCGCCTTCCGGGCAGCGCAGCACCGAGAAGATCGTACCGACCGAGACGTTCACGTCGATGTTGCTGGAACCGTCCAGCGGGTCGAACAGCAGCAGGTAGTTGCCCTTCGGATACGCATCCGGAATGGGGTAGGGATCGGCCATTTCCTCCGACGCGCAGGCGGCGAGATGGCCACCCCACGCGTTGGCTTCCAGCAGGATTTCGTTCGAGATCACGTCGAGCTTCTTCTGCGCCTCGCCCTGCACATTCACGCTGATTGAATCGGCGGTGCCGGCCTCGCCCAGCACGCCGCCCAGCGCGCCCTTGCCGATCGCGATCGAAATCCGCTTGCAGGCGCGCGCCACCACTTCGATCAGCAGGCGCAGGTCGGCGTTGACGTTGGCGTGGCGGCGCTGCGCCTCGATCAGGTGTTGCGTCAGCGAAACATTCTCTCGAAAACCGGCTGGCATGGCGAATTCCTTGCGCAAGGGAACGCGCATTGTCCCGGCTCCGCGCGGGGCTTGCCACCGGCTGCTGACAGCACGTTGTCAGCAGGGTGGCCGCAGACTCGAATCCACACACCAACGGAGCCGCACCATGTCGTCCACCATCACGTTCTTCCACGCCCCGCACAGCCGTTCCGGCATCACCCGCGCGATGTTCGAGGAACTCGGCGTGCCCTGCGACATGGTCGCGCTGAATCTCAAGGCCGGCGAGCAACGTTCGCCCGAGTACCTCGCGATCAATCCCATGGGCAAGGTGCCCGCGATCCGCCACGAGGGCGTGCTGATCACCGAGCAGCCCGCGGTCCTGATGTATCTCGCTGACCTGTACCCAGAGAAAAACCTTGCGCCGGCGCCCGGTGATCCGCTGCGCGGACCGTACCTGCGCTGGATGGTGTTCTACGGATCGTGTTTCGAGCCGGCGATCATGGACTATTCGGAGAAACGTACGCCGATGGCGCCGATGGCCTGCGCCTATGGCGACTATGAAAGCGTAATGCACGTCATCGCGGAGCAACTGGCGACCGGGCCCTGGCTGCTGGGTGAGCATTTCACCGCCGCCGACGTGTTGTGGGGCGGCGCGCTCAACTTCGGGCTGATGTTCAAGCTGGTGCCGGAGCTTCCCGTGTTTCGCGCCTACGTCGAACGGGTGCGGTCGCGGCCCGCGATCCGGCGCGCGTTCGAGCTCGATGAAACGCTGGCGAAGGAGCAGGAGGACGCGGTGGCGGCATGAACACATCGATCGCGCCGCCGCGTTTCCTTGTCCACTTTGGTGCAGACAGGCCGGCAAATGACTGAATATTTCGTGGTGAGACTGGCTCGCGGACCCGCATGGGAACCGGCGCTGCCACTTCGGGCACAACCCGACTGGGAACGACACGCTGCACTCATGGACGCCTGGACCGAGGAAGGGTTTGTCGTCCTCGGCGGCGTCCTGGGCGGTACCGAAGGCGCGCTGCTCGTCCTCTCCGCAGTCAGCGAAGACGCGGTTCGCACGCGTCTTGCGGAAGACCCATGGCAGCAGTCGCGTCAGTTGCAGATCCTGCGCATTGACGCCTGGACCATCCTCCTGGACGGGCGCAACGCGTGAATCCTGCCCGCAGCGCGGACTGCGGACGCTCACGTCGTGTGCACGCCTTGTCCCGTGCGATCAGGCGTGGGCTGTCGTCGGGCA
>JBOHYX010000466.1:0-2066 GCA_050738115.1 Rhodanobacteraceae bacterium | reverse complement strand
GACAAGGCCATCGACCTGATGGACGAGGCGGCGTCGCGCATCCGCATGGAAATCGATTCCAAGCCGGAGGATCTCGACCGCGTCGAGCGGCGGCTGATCCAGTTGAAGATCCAGCGCGAGATGCTTAAGAAGGAAACCGATCCGGAGTCGAAGAGGCGCCTCGCCGATCTCGAGGGCGACATCGAAAAGGTCGAGCGGGAATTTTCCGATCTCGACGAAGTGTGGAAGTCGGAAAAAGCTGCGCTGCAGGGCGACGCGAAGATCAAGGACGAGATCGACAAGGCGCACCACGAGCTGGAGGCCGCGCAGCGTCGGCAGGATTACGCGGCCATGAGCGAGATCCAGTACGGCCGGTTGCCGGCGCTCGAAAAGCAGCTCGCGGCCGCGCAGGCCAACGAGCATCGCGAGTTCAAGCTGGTGAAGGACAAGGTCACCGCCGAGGAAATCGCGGAAGTCGTGTCGCGCTGGACCGGCATCCCGGTCTCGAAGATGCTGGAAGGCGAGCGCGAAAAGCTGCTGCAGATGGGATCGGCACTGCACAAGAGCGTGATAGGCCAGGACGAGGCCGTCCGCGCGGTCAGCGACGCGATCCGGCGTGCGCGCGCGGGCTTGTCCGATCCCAATCGTCCGTACGGGTCGTTCCTGTTCCTCGGGCCCACCGGTGTCGGCAAGACCGAGCTGTGCAAGGCGCTTGCGAACTTACTGTTTGACACCGCCGAGGCAATGGTGCGGATCGACATGTCCGAGTTCATGGAAAAGCACTCGGTCGCGCGGCTGATCGGCGCCCCTCCCGGCTACGTCGGCTACGAGGAGGGCGGGTATCTCACCGAGGCGATCCGGCGGCGCCCGTACTCGGTGATCCTGCTGGACGAGGTCGAGAAGGCGCACCCCGATGTCTTCAACATTCTCCTGCAGGTGCTGGACGATGGGCGTCTGACCGACGGGCAGGGCCGCACGGTGGATTTCCGCAACACCGTGATCGTGATGACGTCGAACCTCGGCTCGCAGCAGATCCAGGACATCGCGTCCAGCGGCATCGACGAGGACTCGGCCGAGGCGTACACGCAGATGAAAGCGGCCGTGATGGGCGTGGTGCAAACGCACTTCCGGCCCGAGTTCATCAACCGGCTCGACGAAATCGTGGTGTTCCATCCGCTCGACAAATCGCAGATCCGCGAGATTGCGCGGCTGCAGACGAATTACCTTGCCAGGCGCCTGCAGGAACGCCAGATCGACATCGAGATTTCGGACGCCGCACTGATGCTGCTCGGCAACGTCGGTTTCGACCCGGTGTACGGCGCGCGCCCGTTGAAGCGCGCGATCCAGGCCCAGCTCGAGAACCCGCTGGCGCAGAAGATCCTCGCCGGCGAATTCGTCGGCGGCGACACCATCCATGTCGACGCCGAGCACGGCCAGGTCGTGTTCCGCAAGCACTGAGCGTCGCTTGCCAATGCCCTGGTCATTCCGGGGGCATCGTCGCCTCCATCGGCGATGGAATCCCGAAGCCACGCCTTCCGATCAAACGACAAGAGCTGGATTCCGGGTTCGACCTGCGATGAAGCTGCAGGTCGCCCCGGAATGACAATCAAAAGCGTATCGCCGCCGCGTGCCCTGCGTGTCCCTTCCAGGGAATGGTGTTGCTACCACCGATACGCCGCGGTCGCGTACCAGTACGCGCCGTTGAAGCCGAACGGCGACGACAACGGATAGGTCAATATGCCGTTGAAGTAGTTCGACGCGTTGTTCTTCTCGGGATAGGTGTTGAGGATGTTGTTGGCGCCCAGCGTGAAGCGCCAGCGATCCAGCAGGTAGCTGGCCGAGGCATCCAGCAGCACGCGCGCGTCGTAGGTCTGGTCGCCCGCGGGCGTCGAGCCCAGCGTTTCCCAGTCGCCATAGCGCGTCAGTTGGCCATGCAGGGCCCAGTGGCCGCGGCCCCAGTCGGCGGAGTTAACGTCAGATCTGGTGTACGGCGGGTCGCATAAAAAGGCGGCGTACCCTGTGGATTGATCTCGACAGGATCACAACCCACGAGGAGTACGCCATGAGTGAGTCTACGCTGCACATCG
>JBOHYX010000465.1:0-2069 GCA_050738115.1 Rhodanobacteraceae bacterium | reverse complement strand
ACCCGATGCCGCACCCGATGCGCCGCGCCTCGTGGGTTATGGTGAATCGAGCGATGCGTACCACATGTCGTCTCCGGATCCCGAAGGGCGCGGCGCGCGCGCTGCAATCGACGACGCGCTGGCCCGCGCCGGGGTCGACGCCGCGCGCATCGATTACATCAACCTGCACGGCACCGCGACAGCCATGAACGACGCGGTCGAGGTGAAGCTGCTGCCGGCCTTTCCCGAGCGCACGCGGGCGAGTTCCACCAAGGGCTTCACGGGCCACACGCTGGGCGCGGCCGGTGCGCTGGAAGCCGTGGTCGCGCTGCTGGCGATCGAGCACGGGTTCATCCCGCCGAACCTCGGCTGCGAAGCACCGATGCCCGAAGCGTTGCCCTGGCTGCAGTTGAACCCGTCCCACCAGCCGGTCGAAGTTGCGCTCAGCAATTCGTTCGGCTTCGGTGGCAACAACGCCTGCCTCGTCTTCACCCGTGCCGGAACGGTCGCATGAACACGCCGCTGCAACTCGCGGTCACCGGAATCGGCGCATGGCTGGCCGGCGCACCCGACTGGCCAGCCCTGCGTGGCGTGCTGCTCGGCGAACAGGGCCTTGTCAACGACGCGCACGCACGGCCACCCGGCGCGATGCTGCCCGCCGCGGAACGCCGGCGCGCACCCGACGGCGTGCGCCTCGCCGCCGAAGTAGCCGCACAGGCCTGCGCAATGGCGGGCGCGGATCCGGCAACCCTGCCCTGTATCTTCGCAACCACCCACGGCGAACTCGCGATCACCGATTACCTGTGCGAGACGCTGGCACGCGCACCGCTGGACCTGTCGCCGACCCGCTTCCACAACTCCGTGCTGAACGCGCCGGCGGGTTACTGGACGATCGCCACCGGTTGCACTGCGGCATCCAGTGCGGTGACCGCGCGCCACTTCTCCTTCGCGGCGGGCCTGCTGGAAGCCGCGACGCTCGCGTGCGCGGAAAGCACATCGGTACTGTTTGCTTGTTGTGACGTCGCCTCGCACGGCCCACTCGCGGAAATGACACGCACCACCCTCGTATTCGGCACGGCGCTGGTGCTCGCGCCCGGCGATCACGCCACCGCGCGGGTGCGCCTTGCGCCGCGCCCGGGCGCCACCGATGAATCCGCTCCCGCGGTGTTGGCATTGCGCGGCGTGGCCGGTGACAATCCGTCCAACGCCCACGCGCTGGCGCTGCTGTCGGCCATCGCATACGGCTCGTCCGCGCGCCTGACGCTGCCGCTGTCATCCGGACTTTCACTTGACATGGAGATCACGCCTTGAGCGACCCCGCCGCCCATCCGTTCGTCGTCGTGCCCTGCCTCAACGAGGCCCGCGCCATCCGCGGGGTCATCGAAGGCGTGCTGGCGCACTGCCGCGACGTGATCGTGGTCGACGATGGCTCCAGCGACGAAACCGCGGCGATCGTCGCCACCTTGCCCGTGACCCTGATCCGGCATCCGCGGCGGCGCGGCAAGGGCGAGGCGTTGCGCACCGGATTCCGCGAGGCGCTCAAGCGCGGCGCCAGTGGCGTGCTGACGATGGACGGCGACGGCCAGCACGACCCGGCCGACATCCCGCGCCTGCTCGCCGCCGCGCAACGGTATCCCGGCGCGCTGGTGATCGGCGCGCGCATGCTGGGGCGGGAAAGCCAGCCACGCGGCCGTCGTCGCGCCAACGACTTCGCCGACTGGGGCATCAGTTGGGGCTGCGGGCGGCCCGTCGCGGACACCCAGAGCGGCCAGCGCTGGTATCCGCGCGCGGCGGTCGAACTGGTCGGCGTGCCGGCGCAGGATTTCGTGTTCGAGGCCGCGATCCTGATCGCCGCGTCGCGCGATCTCGACGCGCCGGTGGTGTCCGTCCCGATCGTCTGCCGTTACGAGGATCGCGCGCGGGGAAGCCACTTCCGGCCGGTGTGGGATACCGTGCGGATCACGTGGTATACGGTCCGCCGAGTGATGCATTACGGTCACGTGCGGAGAAGTTATCGCGCCTCGCGCGACCGCGCGCCCGAAGTGTACGACCCCGCGCGCCTGCTGGATCCGGGCGGTCGGGCGCCGCTG
>JBOHYX010000464.1:0-2084 GCA_050738115.1 Rhodanobacteraceae bacterium | reverse complement strand
GACGACGACTGCGGCGGCCGCGCAGGCGCTCGACCTTTTCAGGCAACGCTACCGCGCGTGCAATGGTCGGCACAGCACGGTCTACCCCGGCGTCGTCACGGGTCTCGAGCGCTGGCGAAGCGTGGCGGATCGGCTTGCGGTCGTGACCAACAAGTCGGCGCAATTCACGCTGCCGCTGCTCAAGCGCATGGATCTTGCGCGGTTCTTCGACGTGGTGGTGTCGGGCGACACCTGTGCGCGGAAGAAGCCCGATCCCGAACCCCTCCTGTACGCGTGCCGGCAGCTCGCGGTCGATCCGGCGGATGCGCTGATGGTGGGCGATTCGATCCACGACGCGCTCGGGGCACGCGCCGCCGGCGTGCGCGCGGTGGCGGTGCCCTACGGCTACCACGGTGAAGTCGACGTGCAGGCGCTGCCCGTCGAGGCGATCGTTCCGTCGATTGCGGGGGCGCTCGACTGGGCGGCGTCGAACTGGTGAGCGCGCTGTGCCGGCGCCATCAGTCGCGCACGGAACTCGCCAGTGAATTGCGCGTGATCTCGCTGATGGTGTGCGCGCCGGTGAGTGTCATGGCCACGCGCATCTCACTGGCGATCAGGTCCAGCAGGTTTGCGACGCCCGCCTCGCCTCCGGCGGCCAACGCGTAAACGCAAGGGCGACCCAGCAGCACCGCGTCCGCACCGAGCGCCAGCATGCGCACCACGTCGAGGCCGTTGCGCACGCCCGAGTCCGCCAGGATGCGGAGTTGTCCGCCCACCGCATCGACAATCGGCGGCAGCGCGCGGGCAGTCGACAATACGCCATCCAGTTGCCGTCCGCCGTGGTTCGATACCAGGACGCCGTCCGCGCCGAAGTCCCTGGCGGCGCGCGCATCGTCGGGATCGAGGATGCCCTTGATCACGATCGAGCCCTTCCAGAAGTCCCGGATCCACGTGAGGTCCTTCCACGCGATCGACGGGTCGAAGTTGGCGCCGAGCCAGCCGATGTAATCCTCGAGGCCGGTCGGTTTGCCGAGGTACTTCGAAATGTTGCCGAGATCATGCGGGCCCCCGAGCAATCCGACGTCCCACGCCCAGCGCGGGTGCAACACCGCCTGCCAATACCGGCGCAGCGCGGCGTGGGGGCCGCTCATGCCCGAGTGGGCGTCGCGGTAACGGGCGCCCGGCACCGGCATGTCGACGGTGAACACGAGCGTCTTGACGCCCGCGGCTTGCCCGCGCTCCAGGACATTGCGCATGAAATCGCGGTCCCGCAGCACGTAGAGCTGGAACCACATCGGCCGGTGGATCGCGGGCGCGACCTCTTCGATCGGGCACACCGACACCGTGGACATCGTGAAGGGAACGCCCTTGTGGTCCGCCGCCCGCGCCGCCTGCACCTCGCCACGGCGCGCGTACATGCCGGTCAGGCCAACGGGCCCGAGGATCACTGGCATCGCCAGCGTTTCGCCGAAGAGTTGCGTCTCCAGGCTGAGCGCAGACATGTCGCGCAACACGCGCTGGCGCAACGCGATCGACTCGAGGTCCGTCACGTTCGCGCGCAGCGTGTGTTCGGCGTACGCGCCGCCGTCGATGTAGTGGAACAGGAACGGTGGCAGCCGGCGCCGGGCGGCGGCGCGGTAGTCCGTGGGCGCGGAGATGATCATGGATCCAGCATGCAACGGTGGGCGGGAAGGATTGTCAATGGCCATCCAGCCCCCGCCGTCCGCCGGCGCCGGCGATGCCTGTCGCTATACTGGCGCGTGGTGACGGCGATGGAGGATCCGCGCGATGGATTACGTTTCGAGCCACGGACTCGAGGTCGCGGCGCCGCTGCATCGATTCATCGAACGGGATCTCCTGCCGGCATCGGGGATCGAGCCGGCTGCGTTCTGGAAGGGCTTTGCCGCCATCCTTCGCGATCTCACGCCGAAGAACCGCGCGCTGCTGGCCGAGCGTGACCGCATCCAGGCCGACCTCGACCGGTGGTATGGCGAGCATCCGGGTCCGGGCGCCGATCCCGGGGCGTACCGCGCGCATCTGCGCGGGATCGGTTACCTGAAGGACGCACCGGCCCACGTCGCGGTGTCGACCCGCAACGTCGACAC
>JBOHYX010000463.1:0-2091 GCA_050738115.1 Rhodanobacteraceae bacterium | reverse complement strand
GGCGGCTACACCGCGCTGTACCCGATCAAGGTGAACCAGCAGCGCGCGGTCGCAGCGACGCTCGCGGGGGGACCGGTATCTCCACGCGCCGCGGGCACCGGATTCGGCCTCGAGGCCGGTTCCAAGCCGGAACTGTTGGCGGTGCTGGGCCTTGCGCAACCGGGCTCGCTGGTCGTGTGCAACGGCTACAAGGACGCGGAATACATCCGCATCGCCCTCATCGGCCGCAAGCTCGGCATCGATGTCGTGATCGTGATCGAGAAGCCCTCCGAGCTCGAACACGTGATCGCGGAATCCAGGGCACTGGGCGTCGAACCGAAACTCGGGGTGCGCGTGCGCCTTGCGTCAGTCGGTGCGGGCAAATGGCAGAACACCGGCGGCGACAAGAGCAAGTTCGGCCTGACGCCCGCGCAACTGCTGGCGCTGGTCGAACGCCTGCGCGAAACGGGCCTGACGGAAACGATGCGCCTGCTGCACTTCCACATGGGCTCGCAGATTTCGAACCTCCGCGACATCGCGGCGGGGATGCGCGAAGCCGTGCGGCACCTCGCCGAACTGCGCACACTCGGGCTGCCGCTCGACCACGTCGATGTCGGCGGCGGCCTCGGCGTCGATTACGAAGGCACGCGCTCGCGCAGCGAATGTTCGATCAACTACGACCTCGGCCAGTACGCCGATGCGATCGTGGCGCCGCTCGCGGCGGCCTGTTCGGAATGGCACGTCGATCCGCCACGGGTGCTGACCGAATCCGGTCGCGCGATGACCGCGCACCATGCGGTGCTCGTCGTCAACGTCACCGAAGTCGAAGCCGCTCCCGACGGCGCGGTGCCGCCGGTGGCGGACAACGAGTCGCCGGTACTGCGCGCGCTGCGCGACACGCTCGCGGCGCTGGACGCGCGTCCCGTGCGCGAAGTGTGGCAGGACGCGCAGCAGTACTTGAACGAAGGCCAGTTGCTGTACGCGCAGGGTGTGCTGGACCTTGCCGGTCGCGCGAAGCTCGACGCGCTGTTCCATGCCGTCGCGCTGGGCGTGCGAGGGCGGCTGCGGCCGGACGAGCGATCCCACCGCGAGATCATCGACGCGCTCGACGTGAAGCTGGTGGACAAGTACTTCTGCAACTTCTCGGTATTCGAATCGATTCCGGACGTGTGGGCGATCGACCAGATTTTCCCGATCATGCCGTTGTCGCGGCTGGATGAAAAACCGACGCGTCGCGGAACGCTGGCCGACCTCACCTGCGATTCCGACGGGCGCATCGACGTGTACGTAGAATCGGGCGACCTCGACGTCAGCCTGCCGCTGCATGAGCTGCGTCAAGGCGAACCGTACCGTCTCGGTATCTTTCTCGTAGGCGCATACCAGGAAACGCTGGGCGACATCCACAACCTGTTCGGCGACACCGACGCCGTGAACGTGCGCATCGAGGGTAACGGATTCAAGCTCGACGGGGCGCGCCGCGGCGACTCCGCCGACATGCTGCTCGACTATGTCGGCTACAAACCCGACGACCTGCGCGCGGCCTATCGCGAGAAAATCGCTGCCGCCGGCTTGAGCGACGATGCGGCCAAACCCATCGAAGCCGCGCTGGAAGCCGGTCTGACCGGCTACACGTATCTGCGGGAGCCTTGAGCGGGAACCCCGACCGAACGGTGGAAACCGCTGCGCGGGTTCCACCCTACGGTTGTGGCACATCGGGCAGGGCGGGCATTGCCCGCCGGCACCCACCTCACCCGCGGCGGACGGTGTCCGCCCTACGATGATGCAGGCGCGGCAACGGCCGATGTAGTGGGGATGGGGTAGATCACGGCGGGTTTGTATTTCGCGTACTTTTTCAGCAGCGCCTGAAAGCCGGGATCGTGGCGGATCGGGTCCCACGCCGGGTCGAGCCAAAGCATCACGGGCGAGTAGAGGTAGCCGATGCCGGGGGTCGCAAGGGCTTTTGCCAGCAGCGGCACGGCGAGGTCGGGACGGTGCGCTTCCGCGTACAGCACAGCACTGGTCTGCGTCCCGTTCGGCCCGTACACATTGTCGTGGCTGCGGTCGATGATGGCCTGGCCTTTAGCAATGGATTCCAATCCGCCGGACGTATTT
>JBOHYX010000462.1:0-2097 GCA_050738115.1 Rhodanobacteraceae bacterium | reverse complement strand
GTGGTTGAAGGCCGTGCTGAAAGAGAATCCTGCGCTGGCCCAGCTCGAGGAACTGCTTGGCGTGGGTACCGACGAGCCCGGCAGCGGCGCGCGCAGCAACGAGGGCAACTGATCGCCGCGAGGCAGCCACGCGCGGTAGCTGTGGGCACACGCGGCAGAGCCGTAGGGCGGAACCCGCGAAGCGGTTTCCGCCGGATCCGCCTTTGGCGGAAGCGGCTGCGCCGATTCCGCCCTACTTGATTTTTGTTTCTTGTGAGCGGGCTCTGCCAAGCCGTCGATCGGTGGCAGCCGCGCGACACGAGGGCGGCTGCCCGCTCGGCCCACACGGCGCGCTGCGGTTGACTGCCGTGCGCTCAGTCGTCGTTCGCCTGCGACGCGGGGCACGCGGCGGCTTGGCCTGCGTGACCCTGGCACACCTTCTTGCGACAGCGCAGACCGGCTACGGTGTTGGCCGCCGGGCAAGCCTGCATGCGGACTTCGACGGAGTCGACGAACTGCGCCGGTTTGCGCTGGTTGCGAAGCCGCTCCAGCTTCTTGCGCTCGGCCGGGCTGCCGACCTCGACATGCTCGATCAGCGCGGCAAGCAGGGTGACATCCGAGTCATCCGTGGTGGCGCTCGAACGCCGGGATGACGTCCGGCGAGTCGGAACAGCCGGTGCGGATTTGGGCAGCGGTGCGAATATCTGGCCCAACGCCACGGTGTCGGTGCTCGCGCTCGCGGCGGGCACGGCGCTGAAGGCGACCGTGGTCGCGGCACTGGGCGTGCCGGGAAGAATCACGGCCGCACGCGGCCCTGCACCGACCAGCGCGGCCGCCGTCGCTCCGGAATGGGCCGATGGCGGATCGACAACTGCGGCACCGTCTGCTGCGTACCTCGCCGCGCCACGCTCCGGCGGCGATTCGCGGTTGCCGTACAGCCAAGCCAGCGTCAGCGGCGCTGCCACGCAGATGGCCAGCACCAGCATCGTCGGCCCCAGCCAGCGGCGCGGCGTATCGGCAGCGCACTCGCGTCAACCTTCATTTCGCGCAAGAACCCCAACGATAGGGCCAGCCTGCATTTTCTCGAAGCCATGCTTGCCGGAGGAATGTCTCCGAACAAATCAACAAAATACGGGACGACGCTCCTGCAACGCGCAGCAGGAGGATCAGATACCATCGAGCAAGTAAAGCTGCTCGTAGATGACGGTGCCGACGTCAACGCGCATGACAACATTGGGCGCACAGCACTCGTTGACTCCATCAGCGCGGAAAATCCAGCGATAGGAATCTACCTCGTTGAACACGGCGCCGCGGTTGATACTTCTACTACTACTGGCGTGACACCAGCCTGGCAGGTACAGGGAGCACTTGATCATCTCCATTCGGATCCCATGCACACGGAGTTTGAAAAACTTGGCGACCTGATGATCGGAAAAGGCGTCAACTGGCCGCCGGATTCACCGGAAGTTGTGCGCGAACAAATGCGTGCAAAAGGGCTCAATCCGGTGGTTCCGGCAGGACACACGCCAGAAGCTTGGGCGGTAGAAACCAGGCGACCGGGGCAAAGCCGATTCCAAAGCCGTTTCCTGATCGTCCGTGTCGTTCAGCCAGCCAGCGCTGCCGCAAGCATTCCTCCTGTTACCGGAAGAAACACGACTGTCTCTCAAACACGCCGGTAAGCGCGCGGTGACGGCAAGAACGAGTGCGCACTGGAGCGATAGGGCTAGCGACATGGATCTCGAAGTGTGGCCGGGCGGGGCCACACGCTGATGATTCTTCACTCCCAACGCCGCGCTGCCCGAGGGCGATCCGACCTCGATCCGCTTCCGCCGCATCGACGCGACCGAAGCCGACGATGCCATCAGGGTGTTCAGCGAACGCGGCCGGGTGGTGCCCGGCGAGACCGCCACCGCGAGCTGGAAGCGGGATCAGGCCCAGAGCATTGCCGGCAGAGCGCAGGCGCACGGGGATGGAAATACTCTCAACTGCCCACGTTCGACGATCGCTCGTTCGCACGCCGTGCTGCCAGGCTTAGGCTGAAGCCGCGGGTGCGCATTCCCGGCAGGTGAGCCGGAAGCTTACGCCTGCGCCGGCAGCCTGCCGCGCACGTTTTCGGCA
>JBOHYX010000461.1:0-2097 GCA_050738115.1 Rhodanobacteraceae bacterium | reverse complement strand
ACCTACGGGGCCGTCGTGGGTGCGCGCTCTGCGCGAATGACG
This sequence comes from Rhodanobacteraceae bacterium, assembly GCA_050738115.1. Taxonomy (GTDB): domain Bacteria; phylum Pseudomonadota; class Gammaproteobacteria; order Xanthomonadales; family Rhodanobacteraceae; genus 66-474. The sequence continues at coordinate 2,055 of JBOHYX010000461.1, read as the reverse complement.
CAGGTAGGTTGGGCTGAGCAGCTTCTCGCGAAGCCCAACAGAGCGCCCGTGGCTGCGTGAACCCAGATTCTACCGGACGGATCGTGTTGGGCTTCATCCGCAGAAAGCGCAGATTCAACCCAACCTAGGGCGCCGTCGTGGGAACACGCTGCGGCTGCGCGCGAAAAGCGTGGCCGTGCGGAAGAAAACAGGGCGTTGAAAAGCCACGCCGCCGCGTCAGTGAAGGGTCCGCCGTGCGCGGTCGAACGGGATCACGTTGCCGGTCGTGCCATCGCCGCGGGTCACAGACAGCGCCGTGACGACGGGAACGCTTGCGACCGGTGTGGCGTCGGTGCTATCACGCGATGGCAGTCGCGTACCCACGATGCGGTTGTCGAGCAGGGTGATGCTCGCGGCCTGGCGATCGTCGCCACCACGGCTGGTGTCGAAGCGATATTCACGCGTCACGTGCAGGCTGCCGCGCCGCCATTGCGCGCGCATGCGGTGCAGGCCCACGCTGTCGTCCAGCAGTTGCAGGCCGTGGCGTTCGCATAGCTGGCGCGCGTGCGCGATCGCGCGTTCACGCAGGCGCAGGACGTGGTACCACGTCGCACCCAGCGCCATGCAAACCAGCAGCGGGAACCAGACTTCCAGCATTTCCCGAACCTCGCGCGGCCGGCATGGCCGCAACACTTGCCATCATGAGGGCGGCGAGGGGAAAACAACAGGTCCGCGGCGATACGCGGGCGCCAACCAGGTTTGGAACGAACGGCCGCGTCCGGTTCCGGCGCGGGTCCGCACGGTTATTGGTTATTGCACCCGTTCGACCCGCACGCTCTGGTTGCAGCCCTGCACGTACATCAACCAACTGCCGAGAATCATCGGCTTGATGGTGACCTGCGGGTTGTCGATGCCCGGGCAGGAGTACGCACCGGATTCGGCCTGCTTCCAGACCTCGCCGTTGTCGAGGGTGAATTGCGTGTGGCCGCTCCAGCCGCTGAAATGGCCGACCAGGTGCGTGACGAATTTGTCGCGCGGTTGGTTGTCCGGATAGAACACCGGTTTGCCGCCGGCGCCGACCGTCTTGACCTTGACCTGCTCGTGGGTGCGCAGCCAGTCATCGAGGAACTGCAGTTGCTGCGGCGTGAGCTTGTCGAGACCGGCCGCCTTGAAATCGGCCGCCGACATGCGTTCCTCCAGCGAGGAAAATTGTTGTGCCATGACTGGCAGGGCGGCGAGGAGTACGGCCAGTGCGGCCGGCAGCATCAATCGTGTGCGCATGGTGGGCGATGATAGCAGTGCCCCGTGCCGCTGGGCAGGGTCGGGACGTGTGACTTTATTACACTGACAGCCCTTGGTGCCTTTCGGTTTCCTTTCATCGGGTTCCATCAGAACGTTTCCATCAGATCGCGACGCATGCATCGTTCACCAGACCACAACGCGAAGATCCACGGCGGAGCCGCACCGGTGGCCTCGTTGTCCGCGCCCGAGCGTGCATTATGGAAGAACACCGACGCATTGCTGCGCGGCATCGGCTGCGATGACGACACCTTGTCCGCGGCGGCGTGGTATGCGGTTGCCCAGGTCCATCCGGAAACCTGGTCCGGGATTGCGACTGCGGCACCTGAGGCAGTGCGGAGATTGGTCGAGGGCCAGCAGCAAGCCGAGCGGGTATGGGCCTTGCACGCCGTGCACGATACCGGCGGCAGCGCCGAGGGGCTGCGGCGGTTGCTGCTGGCGATCATTCGCGACCTGCGCGTGGTGTACCTGTTGCTGGCGCGGCAACTGGCGTGGATGCGGGGCGCTGACGCGTTGCCGGAAGCGGAACGCCGCGCGCTGGCGCGGCTGACTCGCGACATCCACGCGCCGCTCGCCAATCGTCTCGGTATCGGCCAGTGGAAGTGGGAACTGGAAGACCTCGCTTTCCGCCATTTGCAGCCGGACGTCTACCGCCGCATCGCCGAGCTGCTGGACGAACGCCGCGTCGATCGCGAGGCCTGGATCGCGCGTTGCATCGAAACCTTGCGTGATGCCCTGCGCGCGCAAGGCATAGAAGCCGACGTCAACGGGCGCGCC
>JBOHYX010000460.1:0-2099 GCA_050738115.1 Rhodanobacteraceae bacterium | reverse complement strand
ACATTCCTTTTTGAATCAACGAGCTACCGGCTAATCGAAAGGCGAATTTCAGGTTCCGCCCGAACCTGTGCGCACCAGCGTGCGCCCGAATGAGCGCCCCGCGAGCGCATCATCGAACACGCCGGGCAATTCATCGAGCGTGACCTCACGGGTGCAGATCGTCTCGAGGTGCGCGGGCTTCCAGTCGGATGCGAGGTGGTGCCAGATGTCCGTCCGGATGTTGCGGGCGGTGCCGGCGGAGGCGATGCCGAGCAGGCTGACCCCGCGCAGGATGAACGGCATCACGGTGGTGGCGAGCTTGCTGTCCGCGGCGAGACCAATGCTGGCGACGTTGCCGTAAGACTTGGTGCAGGCCAGCAATTGTGCCAGCAGTGTGCCCCCGGCGTTGTCCACCGCGCCGCCGAAGCGCGCCGATTCCAACGCATGATGGCCGAGGTCCAGCGTGTGCCGATCCAGCACCTCGCGCGCACCGATCCGCTGCAGGAAATCGCCGCGCTCGGGCTTGCCGCTGATCGCGTGGACCTCGTAGCCCGCGTGGCTAAAAATGTCGACGGCCAGCATGCCGACGCCGCCAGTGGCGCCGGTGACCGCAACCGGCCCATGTTCCGGCTTCTGGCGATTTTCGCGCATCCGGTACAGCGCGAGTGCGGCGGTGAAACCCGCGGTTCCGAGGATCATCGACTCGCGCAGCGAAAGGCCCTGCGGCAGCGTGATCGTCCCTTCGGCCGGAAGGCGCGCGTACTCGGCGTAACCGCCGTCGCGGGTTTCGGACAGGCCCGAGCCGGTACAGAGCACCGCGTCGCCTTCCTTGAATCGCGGATCGGTCGATTGCACCACATGGCCCGCGGTGTCGATGCCGCCGTTCAGCGGGAACCGACGCAGGATCTTGCCCTTGCCGGTGCCAGCCAGGGCGTCCTTGTAGTTGAGCGACGAGTACGCGGTTTTGACGACGACCTCGCCGGGCGAGAGGACGTCCGCGGCGATCGACTCGAAGCCGGCGCGGTAGCCGGCGTCATCGTTGTGGATGCGGAAGGCGCGGAAGTTCGTGTTCATTTGCGATGCCAGCTTCCGGGCCGGCGACGATGGGGGAAACAGGACACCACGACCAGTTCCGGATCATCGACGTGGTAGATGATCGAATATGGGAACCGGCGCAGGAGGACGTGCCGAAATTCCTTGTCGATCGCTGCGTATGCAAGAGGCGTCCGCAGCGCCTCCGTTACGGCGGCGTCCACCGAGCGTGCGAATTTCGACCCGAGACCCGCTGCGCGTGTTTCGTACCAGGTTTGTGCTTCCATCACTTCGAGTCGTGCTTCTGGCCTGAAGACCACGCGCAGCAAGCGCGATCCTTGAACAGGGACTGGCGAACTTCGTCCCACGGGATGTCACCGGAGGCGTCGGATCGATGTGCCGCCAGGCGCCGCTGCAGTTCCTGCCGGTCCGCATCGGAAAGCTCAAGCGCGACAGCATCGTCAGCGATGCTGTCCCAAATGTCTTCGACGAGCTGGATGCGCTCGGACACTGGAAGATTCTTGATGTTTTCGGGGATGGCGCTCATGGACTCAGCATAGCGCAATCAAGACAGGCTGAACCGCGCGGTGCCGCCGCAGCGGTATCAACACCGGCGTGCATCACTGCACTTCCCGGTGCAGTGTGAGGCGATTCAATGGGAGCTGGATCCCGGATCAGCGCGCGTCCCTGTGCTGTCCGGGGCGAACTGATCCCTCAGTTCGCTTTGTGGATCGACCGCTTGTCGACCGACAGCGCGGCTTCGTGCACGACCTCGGAAAGGGTGGGATGCGCGTGGACGATCCGCGCAAGGTCTTCCGCCGCGCCCTTGAACTCCATTGCGACCACGCCTTCAGCGATCAATTCCGATACGACGGGCCCGCACATGTGCACGCCAAGGATGCGGTCGGTTTCCGCGTGCGCGACGATCTTCACGAGGCCCGCGGGTTCATTCATCGCGACCGCGCGGCCATTGGCGGCGAACGGGAACGAGCCGGTCTTGTACGGAATGCCTTCGTCCTTGCACTGCTTTTCGGTCTTGCCGGTCCAGGCGATTTCGGGCTCGGTGTAGATCACCCATGGGATCACGC
>JBOHYX010000459.1:0-2134 GCA_050738115.1 Rhodanobacteraceae bacterium | reverse complement strand
CCGGTGCACGGCCCGCTCGAGCGCCTCGCGCAGGCGCGCCGGAGGCACCGAATGGCCGCGCGTCGCGGCGTAGTCGCGCCAGGGCCGATCGTAATAGCGGCGCAGTTCGCCGCTCGCGCTGTCGTACACGTGCCCCGGCGGAAATTCCGCGAGGTCCGCGCACACACCGACCAGCGCCTTCATCTCGGACGCCACGCACAGCCGTCCCTGCGCATCGTGTCCCCAGTACAGGGGGCACACGCCGATCGGATCGCGCGCGATCAGGTAGCGCCGCGCGGCGGCATCCCAGAGCGCAAAGGCAAAAATGCCGTTCAATCGCGCGATCCATCCACAGGCATCCGCCCCTTCCCGATACAGCGCGTTGATGACCTCGCAGTCCGACCCGGTCGTGAAGTCGTAGCGCACGCCCGCGCGCAGCTCGCGGTGGTTGTAGATCTCGCCATTGACCGCCAGCGCGAGTTGGCCGTCGCGTGAACGGATGGGTTGCGCGCCCGAATCGGGGTCGACGATCGCGAGGCGCTCGTGCACCAGGATCGCGCCGGCATCCATGAACACGCCGCTCCAGTCCGGTCCGCGGTGACGCTGGCGGCGCGACAGCTCCAGTGCCTGCCGGCGCAGCGCGGTGACGTCGTCGCCCGGTTGCAAATCGAACATTCCGAAGATGCCGCACATGGGTTTGGTCCTTCCCAATAAAAAACCCGCTTTTGGCGGGCTTTGGTCACGTATCCAGAAAATGTTGCCTCAAGCTACGCGCGTGCCCGCCAACGGTTGGCGTTGTGGTTCACGCGATTATTTCCGACGCACGGCAAGTCGCGCGCGGTCGATGCGGGGGCCGGCAAAACGTTGGTGGTTGCCAATGACATGGCGCGACTGTTCCAGATCCGGCGGGAACACGCAAGTGCCGTCCTGGGTGTCATCGGCGGAAAAGTGGGAACATTGAGGCTCTCCATCACAGGCAAATCCCATGTCCCGCCGCACCATCAACCTCGACGACACCGTGTATCAATACCTGCTCGACCATTCGCTGCGCGAGCACCCGGAACAGGTGGCCCTGCGCGAGGCCACGCGCAGCCACCCGCACGGTGGTCTGCAGATTTCGCCCGAGCAGGGGCAACTCATGGCGCTGCTGGTCAAGCTGATCGGCGCGCGTCGCACCATCGAGGTCGGCACTTTCACCGGCTACAGCGCGCTGACCGTCGCGCTTGCGTTGCCGGCCGACGGCAAACTGCTGGCGTGCGACGTCAGCGCGGAATACACGGCAATCGGCAAACCGTACTGGCAGCGCGCCGGAGTCGCGCAAAAGATCGAGCTGGTGATCGCACCGGCCGTGCAGACGCTGGATGCGCGCCTCGCCACCGGCGAAGCCACCCACTACGATTTCGCATTCATCGACGCGGACAAGTCGAACTACGACGTCTACTACGAGCGCTGCCTGCAACTGCTGCGCCCAGGCGGTCTGGTCGCGTTCGACAACACCCTGTGGGGCGGCGACGTGGCGCGTCCGGCGCGCGACGACGACACCCGCGCCCTGCAGGCCCTCAACGACAAGCTGCACCACGACGACCGCATCGACCTTTCTATGGTGCCGATCGGCGATGGGCTAACCCTGGCGCGCAAGCGATAGCACATGGCGTAACGCGGCAAACGGGCTCGTACAACAGCGAGGATGCACCGTGGCAACGTGTAGACCTGATGGATTGCGTTGCAATCCACGATGTCCTTGGGATCGGCAACGTTTGCGCCAGCGAACCTGAGCGGTGATGCTTTCAAAGTCGTCATTCCGGGGCGACCTGCGGTTTCATCGCAGGTCGAACCCGGAATCCAGTTTTTCCTTCATGTGGCGAAAGAGCTGGATTCCGGGTTCCGTCGCCGATGAAGCTGGCGACGGCCCCGGAATGACCAACGGTATGTGGGGCACGCCGCAATCGGGCGAACGCATGGCTTCGTTGGCACAAACGGTTGCAATGCAATCCATATCAGGAGCGCGCTCGCGCGCGACCGGGACCACGACGCACGCCGAACGCCGGTCGCCGCGAAACGAAAGCACTCCGCCTCCCTCCGGGCGCATTCCCTCGAACCGCCGGCCGGGCCGCGCGTGCAAGGCTTCCATTCACAGCGACCGCGCGCAGGCCGG
>JBOHYX010000458.1:0-2137 GCA_050738115.1 Rhodanobacteraceae bacterium | reverse complement strand
TGGCGTACGTGGCGGTGGGAAAGGACATCGACCCCGCGGTCGAAACACGCGCGCAACAGGAAGCATTGGCCGAGGAAGTCCGCAAGTTCTACGTCGGTGTCACCCGCGCGCGCACCGCTTGCGTGATCCCGTGGGGTTGGGTCAAGCAGGCGAACGAAACCGCGTTGCACTGGCTGCTGCATGCCGCCGGGCGCGGGGCGTCGCTGCCTTTCAACGAAACCGCTTGCGATGAGGCACTCGCCGAGTTGGCCGCACGCGGTCATGACCACGTCCGCGTATCGCCGCTGCCGCCCGCGAGCGCGAAACGGCTGTCGAGGCGGGAAACCGGCCCGGCGCAGCTCGGGGCGGCGGACTTCAAGGGGGCGATCGAACGCAACTGGCGCACGTGGTCGTTCTCGCGGCTGGTGCGCGGCGAGGCGCGCAGCAGTGAGGCCGATCCGGCGCCGGGCAGTGGCGATGCGTCACGCGCGATCGCGGAGGAAACGACCTCGCTGGTCCGGACACCCGTCATTGCCGGCCCGCGCTTCGGCACCGCGGTCCATGCCGCACTGGAGCACGCGGACTTTGCCGCATGGCGGGACGCGGAGGGCATCCCGGAAGCGCAGCGCGAACTGATTGCGCGCAGCCTGCGCGCGCAGGGCCTGCCCGCGCCGGGCACGGTGTCACTGGACCACGCGGTGTTACAGGTCGGCGCGTGCATGCACGGCGCGCTCAACGTCCGGCTTGCCTGCGGTGCGCGCTTGTGCGAACTGCATCCGGAGCAACGCAGTGCCGAGATGGAATTCCACCTGCGCCTCGCGCCGGCGCGCGTGGACGCATTGTTCGCGCTCCTGCACGACCACGGTTACCAGCGTGGTCGTACCGGCTTCGGCGTCGCACGCCTGCACGGGATGCTTACCGGCGTGATGGACCTGGTATTCGAGCACGACGGGCGCTACCACCTGATCGATTACAAGACCAACCTGCTGCCCGCCTACCATGCCGACGCGCTGCGCGAAGCGGTCGCCGCGCACGACTACGACCTGCAGTACCTGCTGTACGTGCTGGCGCTGCACCGCTGGTTGCGTCGCATGCTTCCGGATTACGCCTACGACGCGCACCTGGGCGAGGTGTATTACCTGTTCGTGCGCGACCTCGACGCCGGGCGCGGCGTGCATCGCGATCGACCGTCGCGCGTGCTGGTCGAAGCGATGGACGCGTTGTTCGACGCGCGCGAGGAGGTCGCCGCATGAGCGCGGAACTGCAATCGTTGGCACGCGCCGGCTGGCTGCGCCGGGTCGATGCGGCACTCGGCGAATGGATCGCGCGTGCCTTCCCGGATTCGACCGCCGCGGTCGCGCTGGCCGCGGCCCTGGCGGGGCGCGCGGTGGGTGATGGTCACAGCGCGTTGCGGCTGGACGCGGCGCAGGCGTGGCTCGCCGGCCTGGACGCGCGCGGCGAGCCGCCGATGCTGCCCGATCCGACCGCGTGGCAGGCATCCTTGCGCGCCAGCGCTGCGGTGGGTGGCATCGTCGGCGCCGAAGCCGACGGATCGCCCCCACCCGGACCGCTGGTGCTCGACGCGCAAGGCCGCGTGTACCTCGCGCGATATTTCGGCTACGAGCAACGACTGGCGGAAAGCCTGATCGCGCGGGCGCGGGCCGAACGCCTGAAGCTGGTCACCGGCGGGCCGGGCACGGGCAAGACCCACGGGGTGGTGCGCACACTCGCCGCGCTGGCGGGCGAGGCGCACGCGCAGTCGCGAACGCTGCGCATCGCGCTCGCCGCGCCGACCGGCAAGGCCGCCGCCCGGCTCGCCGAAAGCGTGCGCGCGCAATTGCCGGATCTCGCGCTGCCCGACGCGGTTGCCGCGATGATTCCGCGCGATGCCTCGACGCTGCACCGCCTGCTCGGCCTCTCGCCAGCGGGCGCGCCCGCGAAGTTCCACCGCGACGCGCCGCTGCCCTTCGATGTGGTGGTGGTCGACGAAGTCTCGATGGTGGATCTCGCGATGATGCACAAGCTCACGGACGCGGTGCGCGGGGACGCGATGCTGATCCTGCTGGGCGATCCCGGCCAATTGGCCGCGGTGGAAGCCGGCGACGTGCTGGGTGCATTGGTGGACGCCGCCCGGGAGCCGCCGTTGTCGCCATGTCAT
>JBOHYX010000457.1:0-2145 GCA_050738115.1 Rhodanobacteraceae bacterium | reverse complement strand
GGATTTCATCTGGGGGGGCGAATCGCTGCCTGAAACGATCGGCCGACGAGATTGTTACGACTGGATCATCGCCAGTCACGTCATTGAACACACCCCGAACCTGGTGGGCTTTCTGGTCGACTGCCAGACATTGTTGCAAGAGGCTGGCCGGCTGATCCTGGTCATCCCGGACAAGCGCTACTGCTTCGATCATTTCCAGAGTCTGACGTCGACCGGAGACGTGCTCGACGCCCACCACCTCGGCCGAACCCGCGCGTCACCGGGGCGGGTATTCGATCATTTCGCCAACGCGGTCGGAAAAGGTCGCAACCGCGTCATCTCGTGGCACCGGCACGCGCCGGGAGCCTTGCAACTGGTCCACAGCCTGAAAAACGCCCGCGATGCCTGGCGATGCGCGCAAACGGATCAAGAGTACGTCGACGTGCACAACTGGCGTTTCACCCCGGAGAGCTTCCGCCTGGTCATCGACGACTTGCGCGACCTGGGCCTGCTTGAACTTGGCATCACGGATGGACCGACCAGCGCAGCCGGCGAATTCTGCGCCTGCCTGCAACGCTGCAACACCCAGCACGGCGACCGGATCGCGAGTCTCGCAGCCATCGTAAGGGCGCAGCACTGACCCGACCCGACACCGGGACGTTGGGGCTATTGGCTTGCGCGCTCGATCGCGTCATCGATGCGCTGCAACGTCCGGTCCTTGCCGGCAAGCCACACCGTCTGGTCGATGGGGGGGGAAACCTGCGTCCCGGTCAACGCGACGCGCAACGGCTGCGCCACCTTGCCCATGCCGATGCCGCGCTCCGCCGAGAGCTCGACGATCGCTGCATGAATCGCTTCCGGCGACCAGCTTCCCAGCGCGGCCAACCTGCTGCGCGCCGCGCGCAACACGTCGACCGCGCCGTCGGCGCGCAGGTACTTGTTCACCGCCTTGTCGTCCCACTCGGCGATTGGGGCATACCAGACGCGCGCCTGTTCGGCCATAGCCTTGAGCGTCTGCACGCGTTCGCGGAGCGCCAGCACGACATCCGCCGGATCGGGACCACGCGACACGTCCAGCCCGCGACGCTCCAGGTGCCAGGCAAGTCCCCTGCCCAGCTCGCGCGGATCGCCTTGCTTGAGGTAGTGCTGGTTGAGCCAGCCCAGCTTGGCAAAATCGAAACGCGCGGCCGAATGATTGACGTCGCCGATGTCGAACAGGTCGATCATCTCCTCGAGCGAGAAGATCTCCTGGTCGCCGTGCGACCAGCCGAGCCGCGCAAGGTAATTGAGGAGCGCGTGCGGCAGGTAACCGTCCTCGCGGTACTGCATGACCCCGACCGCGCCGTGGCGCTTCGACAATTTCTGGCCATCCGGACCGAGGATCATCGGCAGGTGGGCAAAGCCGGGCACCGGCGCGCCCAGTGCTTCGTACAGGTTGATCTGGCGCGGGGTGTTGTTGACGTGGTCATCGCCCCGGATCACCTCGGCAATGTGCATGTCGAGGTCATCGACCACCACCGCGAAGTTGTAGGTCGGAAAACCGTCCGAGCGCAGCATCACGAAGTCGTCGAGTTCCGCGTTCGCCCACGCCACGCGGCCCTTGATCCGGTCATCGAACACGACCGAACCGGACTGGGGATTCCGGAACCGCAGTACCCGGTCGGGATCGTCCCGGTACGGCAGGTTGGCGTCGCGCGCGCCGCCGTCGTAGCGCGGCTTTTCGCCGCGGGCCTTCAACGCCGCCCGCATCGCGTCGAGTTCTTCCTTGGACTCGTAGGCCCAGTAGGCCTTGCCGGCGTCGTGCAAGGCTTGCGCGACCGCGCGGTAGCGATCCATCCGTTGCGTCTGGAAGAACGGACCCTCGTCCGGGTCGAGGCCCAGCCAGTGCATGCCGTCGAGGATCGCGTTGACCGCCGCGTCGGTGGAGCGCTCGCGGTCGGTGTCCTCGATGCGCAGGATGAATTGGCCGCCGCGACGGCGCGCCTCCAGCCAGCAGTACAGCGCGGTGCGTGCGCCGCCGATGTGCAGGAAACCGGTGGGACTGGGCGCGAAACGGGTGCGAAAGGTCATCGTCGCGGCGGTCAATCGAAGGCTGCGTATTGTAGCTGCCGCGTACCGGCGAACCTCCGTCAAAGGGCTTTGGACACGGATCAAAGCGGATAAAGG
>JBOHYX010000456.1:0-2146 GCA_050738115.1 Rhodanobacteraceae bacterium | reverse complement strand
GATCAATCCACAGGGTACGCCGCCTTTTTATGCGACCCGCCGTACACCAGATCTGACGTTAACTCGATGGTTAGCAGTTTTTCTGCAAGGTGGTAAACGGCTGTCGGAACGCGACTAAGCCAATACCGGAATCCGCAGCCGCGACCAGCTGTGACAAAGCCTGCGACTCGCACATAATTCGAGCACACATGTCAGAACGGGGGAACATTTGGGGGAATCTTCGAAATCGACGCGCGCAGATTCGCAAGGAAGTCAAAGCAATACACGACATGTTCGATTCCGACCCTGCCAAATGAGCCCGGCAGACGACCCGTGGGTGGTTGCGGTGAGCGGCACCACCTTGCGGGCGTCCACGACCACTTGGGCGCGCGAGAACGTGTGGATCGATGCGGGGGGTAGCCCGAGCTCGGTCTTTGCGGCGCAACCTTGGCAGGCGGGTCTGACGTACGGTGCGTTCGCCGGCGCGCGCGGTCCGGACGTGGCGTTCGACGGCAACCCGGCCTCGGGCGAACTCGTCCTCATCAGCGGCCGGTACGGGCAGATCGGTGGCACCAGCCTGTCGGCGCCCATCTTCGCCGGGGCCTGGGCGCGAATCCTGCAGAGCAACCCCGGTCTCGGCTTTGCCGCGCCGCACCTGTACGCCCTGCCCGCATCCGCACTGCACGATGTACGCGCGGGCAACAACCGAGGCTATATCGCCGGACCCGGTTGGGATTGGGCAACTGGCCTTGGCAGCATCGACGTCGGCAAGGCTGCGGCGGTGCTGGCGGCACCACAACCCGTTGCGAGCAGAGGTGGTCGCTGATCCGCGGTAAAACGGCGTAGGCCGTTCCAACGATCGCACCGGGCAACGCCCGGTGCGATCGTTCGTGCCTGATCTGTGGTGCCGGCGCGCGCGGCGCCAGGATCAGCCGCCGGGCTCGCGTGCCATGGCCCGACCTGCCGCGCGGAGCTGGCGAGATGGCTGCGCAGCGAGCACGAACCGTGCCATTTGATCCGGTGTCTTCAACTGCGCGCCGCGGAAGTACCACACGCGCAATTCGAGACGGCGCGGGCTGATGCCGATGTAGGCAAAGTTGAGGCCCGGCCAGTTGGCCCAGCGCAGGGCATACGCGAACCCCGGGTTTTCCAGCTCCAGCAGGATGCCGATGCACGGAAAGTCATGGCTGCGGGCGTAGGCCTCCAGCACCTTCTGGGTCTGGCGGAGCAGCCGCAGCACGAGTTTGGTGGATCGCCACGCCTCGCCCACGAAACAGCGGTAGTAATACATCGGCTGGCCGAGGCGGGGAAGAACCCTGGGCGTCACGGTGGCAACGGCGGCCAGGTCACCCGTCTCGTCCACGACGTGTGCGACGACCTGGGTCAGGCGCCGCGTCGCTTCATCGCCTTCGACGTTGGCGTGCTCGCGCACCCAGAATGCACGGATTGCATCGCCGAGCGCAGGGTCCTGCCTCTGCCAGTCGGTGATCGTCCGGAATTGCCGGTCCGCCACGCGTCGTCCTCCCCACAGCGCCTTCAATATAGCAATATCGCCGGCGACCGCGCGGCTTCGACGGTCGTTTCGCGCGCACGCCGCACAGCCCTGGTTGCCGGGTTCGACCGCCGTCCGCGGCGCCTCAGGACTGCTTCGCAAGCGCCTGCGCCGCGTGGGCCTTGATGGTTTTGACCATCGATGCCAGCCCGTTGGAGCGCGTGGGCGACAGGTGCTTGCCGAGACCGATCGTGTTGATGAAGGTGGGGTCGGTGTCGAGGATTTCGCGCGCGCTGCGACCCGAGTAGACGCGCAGCAGCAGCGCGACCAACCCCGAAACGATGGCCGAGTCGCTGGTCGCGCGGAGGTCGAGTCGGTCGGCATTGCCGTTCACGACGATCCATACCTGCGACTGGCAGCCATCGACCTTGTTGGCGTCGATCATTTCGTCGGCCGGAAGCGGCGGAAGTTGGCGTCCGAGGTCGATCAGGTACTGGTAGCGCCCGGTCCAGTCGTCGAAGAATCCGAATTCCTCGACGATTTCCTGCTCGGCGTTCTGGATGGTGGCGGCATTCATGAATTGGCGATTTTCCAGCGCGTGCCCTGCGGGCCGTCCTCGATCGTGACGCCCATCGCAGAGAGTTCGTCACGGATCGCGTCTGCGCGCGCGAAGTC
>JBOHYX010000455.1:0-2147 GCA_050738115.1 Rhodanobacteraceae bacterium | reverse complement strand
GGCGCGGTTTTTCGACCGCGACCTTGTTCGTGGTATGGCTCGCCCTGCTGGCCTCGCTGTTGCTGTGCCGGTTGACCCCGCTGCTCGCGCGCTGGCCGCGCAGGCTCGCTTGGCCGCTGGTGTGGGCGGCGCTGGTGGCGCTGATCGCGGCGGCCAGTGCGGCGGTGGCGAGGCTCGACCACGCGCTCGACACCGGCCTCACGCCCGCCTCCGGCGCACACTTCGTCGTCGGCAACGCGGCGCTCGCCGCTCTGCTGGGCGCGGCGTTGCTGCGTTACTTCTACGTGCTGGCGGAATGGCGCGCGCGGCTCGCCGCGGTGGCGCGCGCCCAGTTCGAGGCGCTGCAGGCGCGCATCCGCCCGCACTTCCTGTACAACAGCATGAACACGGTTGCGGCGCTGGTGCGCGTGGACCCGGACGCGGCCGAGCGCACCGTCGAAGACCTGTCCGAGCTGTTCCGGGCTTCGCTCGGCGCCGACGGCCGACCCAGCACGCTGGGCGCCGAACTTGGCCTGCTCGACCGTTACCTTGCGATCGAGCAATTGCGCCTCGGCGAGCGCCTGCGCGTGCAACGGGACGTCGACGGCCTGCCCGCCGATTTCGAAGTGCCGGCGTTGCTGCTGCAGCCGTTGGTCGAGAACGCGGTGTACCACGGCATCCAGCAGCGTCGCGACGGCGGAATCCTGCGCATCATCGGCCGGTGCGCGCCCGACGCCGTCGAAATCGAAATCGCCAATCCCCTGCCCGACGCCGCGGCGCCACCGCGCAGCGGGCATGGCCTCGACAGCGTGCGTCGCCGCATCGCCTTCCACTTCGGTGAGCGCGGCGCGCTGGAAACGCACCGCGAGGGCGGCGAGTACCGCGTGACCGTGAGGCTGCCGGATGCGCATCCTCATCGCTGACGACGAACCGCTGGCGCGCACGCGCCTCGCCGCGCTGCTGCGCGACTGCGAAGGCGCCGAAGTGGTTGCGAGTGTCGGCGACGGCGACGCGGCGCTCGCCGCCTGCGCCGAGCTGCAACCGGAATTGCTGCTGTTGGACATCGCGATGCCGGGCCTGGACGGCATCGCCGTCGCGCGCCGGCTCGCGGCCCTGCCCGATCCGCCGCAACTCGTGTTCTGCACCGCCTACGAGGAACACGCGCTGGCCGCGTACGAACTGCGCGCGGCGGATTACCTTTTGAAGCCCGTACGGAGCGAACGCCTGCGCGAGGCGCTGGCGCGCGCCGCGGCGCTGCGCCGCCACGTGCCGTCCGGTTCCGATGCGCTGGTCGCACAGGTGCACGGCGCGCCGCTCCGGATCCCACTGCAGGCCGTGTTGTACCTCTCCGCCGATGACAAATACGTCACGGCCCATCGCGATGCCGGCGAGGTGCTGATCGAGCAATCCCTCAGGGCCATCGAGGAAGCGTTCCCGGGCCGTTTCGTGCGCGTGCACCGCGGCTGCCTGGTGCCGGCCGAACGCCTGCTCGGCCTGAAGCGTGACCCCGACGGCGCCATGCACGCGCTCATCGCCGGCACCGACGCCACGCCCGAAGTCAGCCGCCGCAACCTTGCGGCCGTACGAAGTTTTCTGCGCGGCGGGTGATCAGCACATCTCTCTCTTCGGGATGCCTGACCAGCGTCGAACTTCAGTTCCATTTTGTCGTCGTTCCGGGGCTGCCCGCGGCTTTACCGCGGGCAGAACCCAAACGTAAGCCTCGTCATTCCGGGGCTGCCCGCAGCTTTACCGCGGGCAGAACCCGGAATCCAGTTCTTTGCTCCGATGGACGGGTAGCTGGATTCCGGGTTCCACCGCCGATGAAGCCGGCGATGGCCCCGGAATGACGACGTTTGTATAACTTGCGACGCCGAATCACCCCTCCGCCCGCGCGTTGTATGACCCGAACGCCCATACGTGCCCTACCGGATCGCGGCACGCATCGCCGCGTACGCCGTACGGTTTGTCCTCGATCGGGATGATGATCTCCGCGCCCGCCGCTACGGCGGGCGCGGAATGGGCGCACCGTCCATGAAGCGGAAACAGATGCGCCACTGGTCGTTGACGGAGATCGAATGTTGTCCCTTCCGGTCAGCGCTGAGTGCGAAGGCGGCGTCACAGCTCCAGCACCAACCGCAGCCCCTCGTCTATGCGGCTCATGACGCGCT
>JBOHYX010000454.1:0-2153 GCA_050738115.1 Rhodanobacteraceae bacterium | reverse complement strand
ATTCCGCGCTGGCCTTCGAACTGGGTACGACCCGTGCGATGGTCAGCCGCTACCCCGACGCCGAACGCGCCTTGCGGCGCGCGCTGGCGCTGGACCCGCACAACCTCAACGCGCAGGGCGCCCTCGCCAATGCCATCCTGTACGCCAGCGGCGACATCCCGCGCGCGCTGGCCACGGCGCAGGGCGATGATCCGAGATTGAAACTGAACCGTGTGGGCTTGCTGACCGACCAGCGGCGCTACCGCGAAGCGCAGGTGTTGCTCGACAGCGTGCCCGACACGCCCGACAACTTCGCGCCGGGAGGTGCCGGTGGTCCCAAGACAATGCAACAAGCCGAGCTATATCGGTTGCTGGGCGACCTAGCCCACGCGCGGCCACTGTACACGCAGGCGCTGCCGCAGGTCCGCGCGCAACTAGTGCAGCAGCAGGGCATCAATCAGGCGTTCGTATGGCAGAACCTCGCCGAGGCTGAATTGGGCCTTGGAGACACCACACAGGGGCTGGACGCGATCGCCAGGGCGCAGGCGATCGTCGATCAAAGCCATGACCACACGTACGGCTCGGAGCTGACGGAGTTTGACGCCGCGCTGTACGCCAGAGCGCATCGTCCTGACCTCGCATTGCCGCTGCTGGCCAGAGCCCTCGCCAGCCCCGGCCTCGGCACCTATTACTCGCCGGTGCTGCTGTGGCTGGACCCGGCCTGGGATCCGATCCGCCACGATCCAGGTTTTCAGGCGCTTGAGAAAAAGTACGCCAAGTACAAACCGGCGGTCACCAACGCCGTCCCGCCCGCGGCGACGTCGGTCTCGACCCCATGATGGGGTATTCCTTTGTTCGTCATTTCGGGGCGATCGCCAGCTTCATTGGCGATCGAACCCGACTGCGTTTGCAGGATTGCAAACGCGAACGCCGCAGGCGACCCGAAGGGCGAGCGCCATGGATGGCACGAGTAAATCCAGCTTGATTTTGCTGGTTCTTTCAAAATCAAAATGGATTCCGGATCGCCGCCACGCGGCGTCCGGAATGACGAAAAGGTGGGTATTGCAGGGCAACGGGTGCTTGCTGCCCGAGTTCAGGTTTCCCGCAAATAGGTGTAACCGGTGAGGCCCGCTTCCAGCACGCGTTCGATGGACTTCGCGGCATCACCTTGCAGATTGGCTGCCGCGATCCGTTCGCGATAGATCGCGCGCAAGTCGTCGGGCTTGTAGCCGACGTAGTCGAGCAGCATGTCGGCGGAATCCCCCCGGCGGGCACCGTCCAGCGTGAAACCGTCTCCGTCGATGCGCACGTTCACCGCGTCGGTGTCGCCGAACAGGTTGTGGATGTCGCCGAGCGTTTCCTGATACGCACCCACCAGGAAAATGCCGAGCCGGTAAGCTTCGCCGGCCCGCAATTCATGCAGCGGCAAGCTGACGTCAAGGTCGCCCGATTCCACGTACACGTCCACGCGCCCGTCGGAATCGCAGGTGAGGTCGGCCAGCGTGCCGCGCTGCGTCGGTCTTTCGTCGAGGCGCGTCAGCGGCATGATCGGGAAGATCTGGTCGATCGCCCACACGTCGGGAATCGATTCGAACACCGAGAAATTGCAGAAGTATTTGTCGACCAGCTTCACGTCCAGCGCATCGATGATCTCGCGGTGCGAGCGTTCGTCGGCTTTCAGGTGCTTGCGCACGCCCCGCGCGATCGCGTGGAACAGCGCGTCCAGTTTCGCGCGCTGTGCAAGATCAAACACACCCTGCGCGTAAAGCAGCTGACCTTCGTTCAGGTACTGCTGCGCGTCCTGCCACACCTCGCGCGCCGGACGCGTACCCAGCGCGGCGAGCGTTTCCCGCAAGCTGCGAAGCACCGGTGATTCGTTGTCGTCGGCAGGTGGCGCCACACCATCCGGCGCGGCCTCGACCTCGCTGACGTTGACCACCAGCACCGCGTGATGCGCCGTCATTGCACGCCCGGACTCGGTGAGCACGCGTGGCGAGTCGAGTTTCCACTCCGCGCAGGCAGCTGCGAGTGGCGCAATGACGGCATCGGCGTACTGGTCGAGGTCATAGTTGATGGAACACTCGCCGCGCGAGCGCGTGCCCTCGTAATCGACGCCCAGTCCGCCGCCGACATCCACGTGGTCGAGCGGCAGCCCTGCCACGCGCAACTGCGCG
>JBOHYX010000453.1:0-2164 GCA_050738115.1 Rhodanobacteraceae bacterium | reverse complement strand
ATTTCGACCAGCCAGTCGATCACGAACGGCGCGCGCTTCTGGTAGGCCTGCACCGCGAGTCCGAAACCATTCCAGCCTGCGAGCGACGGATGCCTGAATACCGCTTCCATCACGTCCAGCGAAATTTCGAGGCGGTCGGCTTCCTCGGCGTCGATGGTCAGCGCGATGCCGTTGGCCTTGGCGAGCTGCGCCAGTTCCAGCACCACCGGCGTCAGCTCCGCGTGCACGCGCGCGCGCTTGGCGACCTCGTAGCGCGGATGCAGCGCCGACAGCTTCACCGAAATCGAGGGTGCATCCAGCACGTTGTGGAAGCTGCGATGGCGGCCGAGCGCGACGATCGCGTCGTGGTACGCCTGCCGGTAGCGTGCAGCGTCGGGCGCGGTGAGCGCTGCCTCGCCGAGCATGTCGTAGGAATAGCGGTACTTCGCGTTGTCGCCTTTCCCCGAGCGTTCCAGCGCCTCGTCGATCGTGCGGCCCATCACGAACTGGTGGCCCATGATGCGCATGGCCTGGCGCACCGCGAGGCGGATCATGGGTTCGCCCGCGCGCGCGATCAGGCGCCCGAACGCGCGGGGCGCATCGGCGCGCGTGGTGTCGGCGAGATTCACCAGATGGCCGGTAAGCATCAGCCCCCACGTCGAGGCGTTGACGAACAGCGAATCGCTGCCGCGGAGGTGCTTCCTCCAGTCGGCCTCGCCCAGCTTGTCGCGAATCAGCTTGTCGGTCGTGGTCGTATCGGGGATGCGCAGCAGCGCCTCGGCCACGCACATCAGCAGCACACCTTCCTCGCTCGAAAGATCGTACTGGCGCATGAAGGATTCGACCGCGCTCGCGTTCGCGCTGCGCTCGCGCACCCGCGCGACCAGCGCGGCGGCCTGCGCCTCGACCGCTTCGCGTTCCTTCGCCGGAAGCGTCGCTTCGGCGAGTCGTGCGGCGACGGCTTCGGACTCCTCGATGCTCCACGCCGCGGTGATGCGCGCGCGCACAGGACCCGCCGGTACCGGCAATTCCGGCGCCAGGATGTCCGCCGCCGAACCCGTCGCGGCAGGGGTTTCACGGTTGGGGATGGCAGCCATCGAAGATGACTCGTGACTTGACCCACCATTGTACGTCCGGCAAGCATGCGCGCCAATGACGTGTGGCGAAAGCGTCGCTGCACGACGCGTTAACCTTGCCGATACGGGTTGGCAGGCTTATGATTTCCGGACTGCGGTACCTCGAATGTTCATGATCACACGTCTTCCGGTGGCGGCCGATACCGGTCAGGTGACGCTGATGCTTGCGCCGAACCGGGCACTCAGCCGTGACCAGATGCGCCAGTTGACGTGGGAATTGAGCATTGCGGCGCTGTTGGTGGCGGGCATCGCGGCATGGAGCGGCGACGTGTTCGCGCCGATGTTCGCGCTGATCGAGATACCCGCGGTGGCGGTGGCGCTGTGGCTGGTCTGGCACAGCGGCGACCGCCGGGAACGCATCACGCTGGATGCGGACAGCGTCCGGATCGAGCAAATTCCATCGGCGGGGCGTGCGGCCAGCACGTTTCCAGTGGCGTGGACGCGGGTCCGCGTGCAGAATCGCGCCGATGGCCACCGGCACGTGGTGCTGTCGGCGCACGGACGCGAACAGGAAGTGGGACGTTGCCTGGGCGATGCCGAACGGATGCAGCTTTCGCAGTCGCTGACAAGTTTGCTGTCCGGGCGCAGCGGCTGGCGCGAAAACTAGACGATCCTTTTTTGGGGTGCGATGAAATGAGTTGCGGCAAGTGCATGCGGCGGTTCGTGGCGGCGGGCGTGGCTCTGGGCGCACTCGCGGTTTCGGTGGATGCTTCCGCCAACCCGTATCCGTGGGAGATCAACATGCCGAAGGGCGTGACACCGATCTCCCACCAGGTCTGGGACCTGCACATGGCCGCGTTCTACGTGTGTCTGGCGCTCGGCATCATCGTGTTCGGGATACTGTTCGTCTCGATCATCCGCTTCCGGCGCTCGAAGGGCGCCGTCGCGGAAAACTGGCACCACAACACCCTGCTCGAGATCGGCTGGACCGCCGTGCCGGTGCTGATCCTGATCGGCCTCGCGATTCCGGCAACGATGCTCACCCGCGAGATGTACAACAGCACCGGCTCGCAGATGACGGTGAAGGTCACCGGCTACCAGTGGCTGTG
>JBOHYX010000452.1:0-2166 GCA_050738115.1 Rhodanobacteraceae bacterium | reverse complement strand
ACGCGGGCGCGCTGGTCGGTGTGGGCTTTGCGCTCGTCGGCGCCGCGCTCGTCGGGGCGGTCTTGCCGCTGGCCGGCGCCGGTTTCGGGCGCGGCTGCAGGGTGATGTGCACCCGGCCGCCGGCGGTGGGCGTGCCTTGTATTTCACCCGTGTCGGTGTTGTAGACGAGCTGGTTGCCGTGGAACTCGCCGCGGCCCTGCTGCACGACCTCGGCGTTGCCGGTCAGGATCACGGTGTTTTCCGATACCTTGTAGTCGATGGTTGCAGCATGTCCATGCACCAGCGAGCCGTCGTCCTGGGTCTGGTGGAAGTGCGCGGGGCTGCCCGTCAGCACCACCCGCTGCCACTGGCTGGTGTCGTTGGGGTCGGTGTAGCCGGTGGCCTGTGCGCCGTCGGCGTGGAACGTGCCCTGGTCCATCTCGACGTGGCCGGTGAAGGTGATCTTGCCGCTGTCCTGGCTGCCCGCGAATGCGTTGGCGTTGATGTTGATCGGCTGGTTGCGGTCCGATTGTTTCGCCTGCGCGACGCCGCACGTGCCAAGCAGCGCAACGATGAGGATCAGCAGGTCAGCGCGTGCGCGCGTGCGGCGTAAGCGTCGCATGGACATCGGAGAGCAACTCCAGCGTGTGGGTGTTGAAATCGGCCTTCATGCCGACGCCGCGCAGTATAGAGCCCGGTTCCTGGATCACGCTGGGCGCCGCGGTGGCCATGCGCTTGTCCTGGGTCCACACGGTGGCGTCGGAAGTGTGGATCTCGGCCTCGGAGATGGTGGCGGTCGGCGGCCGGCGCATGTTCACCGTGCCGATGAGTTTCACCAGGTTGTTGCCGGAATTGACCCATGCGTACTGCGAGGTGCCGTTCCACCTGGAACCGTCGCTGGCGATGAAATGGTAGACGGGTGCGTTGACGTACAGTGCATCGTCCCCTTCGCGGCGCGCGAGGTGCGGCGCGGTCATGGTGAAGGCGAGCTTGCCGTCCTGGCCGAACGCGTGCAGGGTGAAGTCATTCAGCTCGTAACTGGAACGCGGCGGACCGATGACCGCGACCGGTTTCGGCGGTGGCCTGAGCCACCAGACGAGCAACTGCGTAATCGCAGCCGCGACGGCGAGTGCGATCAGCCAGGCGAACGTGCGGCGGTCCTTCATGCAGGGCGCGCCGCCAGGATGAAGTCGCTCACTTCGCGCGCGGCGCCCATGCCGCCGGCCGCCTGCGTCCGCCAGGCCGCCTCGCGCGCGACTTCCGGCCGGGCATTGGCGACCGCGATCGCAAGCCCGCAAGCGCGCATGGGCGGCAGGTCCGTCACGTCATCGCCGACGTAGGCCGCTTCGGCCGCAACCAGGCCCGACGCGTGCAGGATGTCCTCGAGGCAACCGAGCTTGTCGGTCTTGCCCTGGTAGACGTGGACGATGCCGAGCTCCTCGGCGCGCAGCTCGACCGCGCGGCTGACGCGCGTGCTGATGATGGCCACTTCGATGCCGTGCTCGCGCAGGCGCTTGATCCCCAGCCCGTCGTGGACGTGGAAAGCCTTGATCTCGCGCCCGTCCTCCGTCATCCACAGCCGGCCATCGGTGAGCGTGCCATCGACGTCGAAGGCGACCAGCCTGATCCGGGAGGCGCGGGCGCGGAGGGCGGGATTGATGTCGGGGGACATGTCGGCGGGTTCGGGCGTTGGAGGTTCTGGCAACGAGCTGGGCCGCGGCACGGCGCTGTGGCGGCGGCTGGCTTTGGGATCGTCATTCCGGCGAAGGCGGGAATCCATTGTGCTTCTCAGCCCGTTACAAGATCAAAATGGATTGACTCGCCACATCCATGTGGCTCGCCCTTCGGGCCATCGGCTTCGCCGA
Organism: Rhodanobacteraceae bacterium; assembly: GCA_050738115.1. GTDB lineage: Bacteria > Pseudomonadota > Gammaproteobacteria > Xanthomonadales > Rhodanobacteraceae > 66-474. Next base: position 322 of record JBOHYX010000452.1, on the reverse strand, counting down.
TGTTCGCTACGGCGTCCGCCTTCGCAGTCGGGTTCACCGCCGATGAAGCCGGCGGTGCCCCGGAATGACGAAGCTGATTATGCTCACCGATTCCCGATTCCCGGCTGTTACACCACCCGCGCGCGCAAAAGATCGTGGATGTTCAGCGCCCCGACCACGCGGCGTTCGGCATCGACCACCAGCAGCGCGTGGATCTTGTATTCCTCCATGAGTTGCGCGGCTTCGGCCGCCAGTTTGTCGGGGCTGATCACCTTCGGGTTGGGGCTCATCGAGTGATTGACCCGCGTGCTGCGCAGGTCCAGCGCTGCGTCGTCCAGGGTGC
>JBOHYX010000451.1:0-2178 GCA_050738115.1 Rhodanobacteraceae bacterium | reverse complement strand
CTTGTTCCGGTACATAAACTCCGGATGGTACGCGACGCAGCGTGAAAATTGCGCGTGCGTCGGACCTGCGCGAGGCCCGGCCGCCACTTCCAGCCGTGCCTACTGTCGCGCGCTGCGCCGGCCGACGGGCGCCGCCAGGCCCGGAGTCGCGCGCCATGGATTGATGTCGATGCCGCCGCGGCGCAGGAAGCGCGCATACACGCGGAGCTCGACGGGCGCGCAGCGCTCGCGGATGTCCACGAACATGCGCTCGACGCAGGCTTCGTGGAAGTCCGGATGGTCGCGGAACGACACCAGGTACCGCAGCAATCCGGCGTGCTCGATCGCCCGACCGCGGTAGCGGACCTGCACGCTTGCCCAGTCGGGCTGGCCGGTGACGGGACAGCGTGAGCGGAATGCGTGCGTGACGAGCGACTCGCCGATCACGCGCGCGCCGGCGTGCCTGCGCAGGTGATCCGCGCGCGGCGGCGCGTAGTCGGCGACGTCGAGCTGCAGGTCATCCAGCGGCTCGCCCGGGAACTCGCCCACCTCCAGCTCCTCGAAGTCGGCGCGCCGGAGCAGCCCGACCTCGACCTGCGCGCCGACGCACACCGAAACATCCTGCGCGATGCGCGCGCGCATCGCGTCCGCGTTGTCGAACCGGGTCATCGCGTAGCCGTTCAGATACAGCTTCAGCGACTTGGATTCGACCAGGTTGGGCGATGCGCACGGCACCTGCAATTCGGCCACCGCGATGCACGGCTTGCCACGCGCGTCCAGCCACGACAGCTCCCACGCGGTCCAGAGGTCGGCGCCCTTGAAGGGCAGCGCCGCCGCGTCGATGCCGAGTGGTTTGCGCGCGACATCGCGCGCGATCGGGAACAATACGCCCGGATCGACCGTGGTCGGGAATTCGGCGTCACGGCCGAGGGGAATGGTTTTGTTTGTCATCAAACTGCCGGCCGGAGCGGCTGTTGTGAAAAGTCAGGCCAGGGATGGCCGTTCTGGCGCTGATCGATGCATCGACCACCACGCGGGCGTCGCCCCGCGAGATGACGCGATCATGGACGAATGCAGCCGGCGACGATAACACCGCCGCGGCGTAGCCCGGATGCAGTTGCCCGGCGGCGGAATCCGGGGCGCCTTGGCACGTACCCGCGGATTTCGCTGCGCTCCATCCGGGCGACGCCTCTGTTGCAGGAACGCGCGCGCGACGGGGCTGCCCAAATCATTTCCTGATTCGTGCCGATCCTCAGTGCGTGATTGGCAAGATCGACATCAAAAAGCTCGTCATTCCGGGGGCTGCGCCGGCTTCATGGCGCAGCAACCCGGAATCCAGTGACTTCGAAGCGGAAACCAGGACATTGGATTCCCGGTTCCACCCGCAAACAGCGCGGGTGGCCCGCGAATGACGACGGTAAGCAACTGAGCTTCGAGGCGAATCAGGAATCATTCCAGCGGTTCAGGCGGCGGCAACGCAGCGGATTCATCCATGTCGGTCACGAGCGCACGCCGGGCATGGTGATCCTGGCCCAGCACCAGGTACATCGCCGGCACCACGAACAGCGTGAACAGGGTGCCGATCGCAAGGCCGGTGAAGATCACGAGGCCCATGTCGTGGCGGCCGGCCGCGCCCGCGCCCGCGGCCGCGACCAGCGGCACCACGCCCAGCACCATCGCGAGCGTCGTCATCAGGATCGGCCGCAGGCGCACCGCCGCGGCTTCCTCGATCGCGTCGCGCTTGCTGTAGCCATGGTCGCGCTGCAGCTCGTTGGCGAACTCCACCATCAGGATGCCGTGCTTGCTGATGAGCCCGACCAGCGTCACCAGGCCGACCTCGGTGTAGATGTTGAGCGTCGCCAATCCCAGATTGATGAACAGGAGCGCGCCGAACGTCGCCATCGGCACCGATACCAGGATCACGATCGGATCGCGGAAGCTCTCGAACAACGCCGACAACGCAAGGAACACGATGATGATCGCGAACAGCAGCGTGAACAGGAAACCACCGGACTCCTGCATGAACTGGCGCGATTCGCCGGAGTAATCCACGGCGTAGCCGGAAGGCGCGACTTGCTGCAGGGTGTCGCGCAGGAACTGCAAGGCCTGTCCAAGCGACACGCCCGGTCCGATCACGCCGGAGATCGTCGCCGCGTTCAACTGCTGGAAGTGGTTGATCGACTCCGGCACCGTCTGGTA
>JBOHYX010000450.1:0-2189 GCA_050738115.1 Rhodanobacteraceae bacterium | reverse complement strand
CTGGCGCCGCAGGCAAGCAGCGCGCGGTGGACCGCGCGCTCGTCGTCGAGACTGACGCCGGCGCCCGGCAGCGGCAGGAGTGCCGAGCCGCCGCCGGAAACCAGCGCGATGACCAGGTCGTCGGCGGTGAGGTTCGCGACAGCGTCGAACAGGCGCGTCGCGGCCACGACGCCGGCGGCATCCGGCACCGGATGCGCGGCTTCGATCACTTCGACGTGCTGGCACGCCACCGCATAGCCATAGCGCGTCACCACCACGCCCGCGAGCGGCGCCGGCCAGTGCTGCTCCAGCGCCCGCGCCATCGCGGCCGCCGCCTTGCCCGCACCGATCACGACCGTGCGGCCGCGCGGCGGGTCGGGCAAGAACTGCGGCAGGCAGCGCGCCGGCAGCGCGCGCTGCACCGCCGCGTCAAACAGTCGGGTCAGCAGTTCGCGTGGCGAAAGCACCATGAATCAAGGTTCCAGGTCCGCGGTAGTGTGTCATCTCCCCAAAATAATCGTCATTCCGGGTTCCATCGCCGATGAAGCCGGCGATGGCCCCGGAATGACGATGTTTTTGTAAGTCATGAAGCGGAAATGGAATCAGGACAGGCTACGCCTGCGAAGCAGGCGAAGTCGAAGCGCTGCCTGATGATCACTGGACAGGGCTCCGGCCTGTTCGCGGTTGCCATGCGCGGCGCGTGCGATGGCGCATCAGCGCCTGGGCGTCGATGGTGCGCGGCGGCTGCGTGGGCCCGCGCAGGTGGACCCGGCCGCGGCTTGCTTCTTGGAGCGCGCGGTCGAGCGTGCTCGCGCAGCGGCCTTCGCCGGCGCCCCCGCGCGAGTCGATGCGGCCTTTTGCGGCAAGGCCTTCTCGAACAGCGCGACGACCTCGCGCTGGCGTTGCTTCTCTTCCTCGGACAAACCGCCGCAGCAGGTCGCCAGTTCCTCGGTCGCGGTGATGCCGCCGCGGATGACGTCGGCCGGCACACCTTCCAGCAATTTCGGAATCGCGGCGATCGCGGCCTCGGGCCGGCGCTGCACCAGCAGCGTCTGCCGGCGCGCGAGGCGACGGAACGCGGCTTCATCTTCGACCACGTCGCCGAGGCGCGCGCGGACGATCCGCCAGATGTGCCGGAAATCGCGCCCGTTCGCTTCCCCGCGCGCGTGAATCAGATAGAACAGGCTGCGCACCAGCGCTTCGTGGAATCCGCCTTCATCGACGCTGGCGTCGAGTTGCGCGAGCTCATGCTGCATGTACGCACGCGCCTCGGGCGACTCGCCCGGATGTGGACGCGCGCGGGCGTCGTCGCTGAGGCCCTGCCCGGCGAGCGCGCGCATCCACGGTGAGCCGTACAGCGCATTGAACCACCAGGCAGCCGCACCGTCACGCAGGTCGCGATACGCGTCGAGCGCCCGGACGATAGCATCCGAAAGTTGCGTTTGGACCTGCAGGAACGGGTTGTCGGGCGCGAGCTGCACCCGATGTTCGCGCACCCTGGTCGCCGCGTCGCGCACGAGCGGCGCGAGCGGATGCCGGTCGGACCACCATTCGAAGCCGAAGCGTACGGGTTGGAACACCTCCAGCCAGTGCGCGCTCGAAGGGGTCGACAGCGCGCGCACCCATGGCTGCCACAGGTTGCGGTACAGCGCGAGGTTGATGTCCGATACGCGCGCCGCGGCGGCAAACCGGCGCTCGCTCACCTGGTCGGGCTTGACGATCCCGCGGATTTCGTCGATGCCGCTGCCGCGGATGGACATCAGGTATTGCTTGTCCATCAACTCGCGCGCGGGCACGCCGTCCGGGTGAGCCTTCACTTCCGCGCGGAAGATGCCGGGCGGCAGCAGGTCGATGATGTCGATGTTGGCGGTGAATTCGCGGTGTTCCTTCCGGCCAACGCTGCCGGACACGAAGATGCCGAGGTGGCCGATGCTCTCGTGGGTCGCGTACACGATGGTCTGGCCGTGCGCGGCGACATCCGGATCGTCGCGGTACAGGTCGGTGATCCAGCCGAGCGCCTGCCCGGGCGGCGAGATGTTGTCGCCGTAGGAGCAGAACACCACGATCGGCGAGCGGATGTTGCGCAGGTCGATGCGCACGCCATCGGAAGTGGTGAGTTCGGCGGTCGCGAGCTTGTTGCCGATGAACAGGTTGTCGACGATGTACTGGATTTCGTCGCTGCCGAGGAACACGTGCCCGCCCCAGTACTT
>JBOHYX010000449.1:0-2190 GCA_050738115.1 Rhodanobacteraceae bacterium | reverse complement strand
GTTCGACCACCTTCGTTTCGATCACCGGTGTTTCGATGGTCAGTGTTTCGACCGGCCCGGTTTCGATCGGCCCGGTTTCGATCGGTTCGGATTCGGCCGGCGTGGTTTCGGCCGGCTTGGTTGCGGCTGGCCTGGTTTCGACCGGCGCTCCCTCGACCACCTTGGCAAACCACCGCCACTCCGGCAGCCGCTCGGTGATCAGCTTCAGGCAGGTCAGCATGGGCGTGGCCAGCAACACGCCCGGAATGCCCCACATCCAGCCCCAGATCAGCAGCCACACCAGCACCGCGACCGGCGACAACCGCAGGCGGTGGCCCATGATCGTCGGCGTGATCACGCTACCTTCCATCGCGCCCATGCACACGAAGCATGCCGCCGGTCCGAGCGCGTGCAGCGGCGAGGAAAAGTTCAACAGGCCGACTACCAGCAGCAATAGCGTGGTCGCGGTCGCGCCGACATAGGGCACGTAGTTGAACAGCGTGGCCACGCCACCCCAGAGCAACGGATCGGGCATCTTCAAGGCCCACAGCACCGCGGCGGTGGCCGCACCGAGACACACGTTGATCACCGTGACCGTGAACAGATAGCGCGAGATCTCGATCTGGATGTTGCGCACCACCCGCGCGGTGGTTCGTCGATAACTGAATGTCGGAGAAGCGGTAACCAGGCGCGCCCGCATCCGGTCACCATAGGTCAGGAAAAACAACACCAGCAGGATCACGGTCAGCGTTGCCGCCAATGCACGCGGGGCCATCGTCAACAGGTCACTGAGAGAAAAGCCGCCGGGAGCCGCGCTCTTTTTTTCGGCCGCCGGCGCCGCGCCACCCACACCCACGCTTGCAAGGGACGTCGACGCGGCGTGACTGATCCTGGTGATCGGACGCATCATCCGCTCAACCTTGTAGGCGACCTCGTGCCCGATTCTGGGCGCCTGCTGGATCCACCGCTCAGCGGGCGTGCTCAGCCCGGTGACGCCGCCGCCGATCACCGCAATCAGCGCCAGCAGGACCAGCACGCTGCCGACCCCGCGCGGCACGTGCAAGCGGCTCAAGCCATGCACGATCGGGTTCAAGCCCAGTGCAATGAAAGCCGCCAGCACCAAGGGGATCAGCAACGAACTGGCGAATATCAGCGTCCCGCCGATCGCGAGCAGCACCAAGATCCGCAAGGGCAGACGCAGCCAGCGCCAGCGCCGTGCACGTCGGCGCTCGAGCGCGCTGGCGCGCTGCTTGCGCCGTTCCCGGAGCAACAACGGCGGTGCCCCCGGCGGGCGCCGGCGGAAGATGATGCGGGGCTTCAACGGTGGCAGTGAAGGCGGCATGCGGGCGTTCCGTCGCGGCGCGACCTGGGGCTCGGTCAGAGTGTCAGGTATTGTCGCACCAACCTTCGATTGCCGTCGGCGGCCATTCGCGTGCCGTTCCAAGCCGTACGGCAACCTGCAACGAACGCTGGCGATCCGCGGCACGGCTGGCGATCACGCGCGACCGCGGCACCGCCGCCATGGCAAGAACACCAACCGCCGCGAGCAGATCTCACCGCGACGGACTGCGCATTCATGGCCGCGCTGACGCCACCCGTTTCAGACTGGCCGCGCCGCGTGCCGAGCCGGGCGTCGCCGGCTGCCAGGTCAGTGGCGCCGGCCCAGCAGGCGGCCGAGCAGCCAACCCGCAGCAAGCGCGATCGCCACCGATTGCACCGGCTTTTCGCGCACATAGTCACGCATGCTGCCGACCGCCGCATCCGTGCGTTCGCGGGCGTCGGAAGCCAGCGCGGCCCCGCGGTCGCGCAATTCCGCCGCCTTGTCGGTCGCACGCTCCGCTCCGCGCGCGCTGGCATCGGCAGCCCGATGCACACTGGATTCGACGCGATCGGCGGCACTGTCGAATTTCTGCTTGGCGCCGCCGACCACGCTGCTGGTGCCTTCCTTGACGCGCGATGCGGTGCGTTCGATGCGCTCGTGCGCGGCCGGATTGCGTGCGGCCTCGTTGCTGACTTCATTGTCCATGCTCGTTCTCCTCGAATGACGCGCCCGGGTGGCGCGGTGAAACCTGTCCTGCGTGCGAGCCCTCATCGGGGCAACGGAATGGTGGTTCTGTGCAACGATGTTGGGGGAACCGGGCTGAACCGGAGACACATGCCGCGACGAGCCGCGTGCGCACGCTCACGACGGTTCATGGATGCCCCATTGCG
>JBOHYX010000448.1:0-2208 GCA_050738115.1 Rhodanobacteraceae bacterium | reverse complement strand
ATCGGCCTTCCCATCAAGCCGTTCGGCCCGTAATCCTCCTTCCATTTGTACTTGGCGAGTCAAAAGAAACATCGTCATTCCGGGGCCATCGCCGGCTTCATCGGCGATGGAACCCGGAATCCAGCTCTGGCTGCGGCTTATGAAGAGCTGGATAAACTCGCCGCATCCTGCGGCTCGCCCTTCGGGCCATCGGCTTCGCCGATGTTCGCTTCGGCGTCCCTGCCTTCGCAGTCGGGTTCTGCCCGGGATAAAGCTGCGGGCAGCCCCGGAATGACGACGAAACGTTTTCTACGGCTGCGGCACGCCACGCCAGCCGCATCGTTCGCCGACGATCTCCTCCTCAGCCCGCCGCCGCAGCCGCCGCCCGCGCCGGCGCGGCCTTGCAGCCGCCCGCAGCATCGATGAGCTGGCGCATCTTCAGGTACACCGCGTTGGTCCAGCCGAAGCCGATCACGTTGGTCTTGTAGCCCGCGGTGACCTTCACGTCCGCGTTGCCTTGATAAACATTGTACTTCTCGAAGATCGTGCCGCGTTTTGCGAACACGCGGTCGATGGTGCCGGTGAACTTGCACCCGATCCGCACCGCATCCGCATCGTAGCCGTAACCCTCGAGCCCCTTGACCGCAATCCAGTTGGTTGGCGCCCAGCCGTACGGCGCGTCCCACTGCGCGCCGGTGATGCGGGTGCTCATCGCAAGCCCGCCCTTGCGCTCGAAGAGTTTCAGTTGCTTGACGAGTTCCGCCGCCTGCTGCTTCGACGCAACGCCCGCCCACAGCGGATAGAACATCGTGAGGTACGGGTCGGTCGAAGCCTTGCCGGTCGCGAAGTCGTAATCCATGTAGCGGCCCTGGTCCGCATGCCACAGGTACTTGTTGATGGCCGCACGACGCGCCTCCGCGGCATCCGTCCAGCGCGTGGCGTCCGCGGTGTTGCCAAGCTCGGTCGCGAAATGCTGGAGGTCGCGCTCGTAACGGTACAGAAGACTGTTGAGGCCCGTACCGGCGTAGTCTTCGGTGGAACCACCCCACGGTCCGAAGTGGAAGTCGGTATCGAACCCGGATTCGCGCATCGCGCGGTCGCCCGAGTAGTACGCGGCGGTCAGCCGGTAGCCATCGACCCACGCGGCCGCGCACGTCTTCGACAAGTCCACGTCGCAACTCGTTTTCTTCAAGGTCGCCGCCTCCGCGACGTCGGGATGCTCGGGCGCCTTGATCAGGTAACCCGGGTCCTGCGCCGGATGCGCCAGCAGCCAGCGGATCACGTTGACGTAATAATCGCTGCCCGAGGACTCGATGACCGGGCCGTGGCCGTAATCGAAGTAGCGCGACAACCCGGTGTCGCCCGCGAGGTGCTGTTTGCGGATCCACAGCTCGTAGTTGCGCACCGCCAGCGGATAGGCATCGGCAAGCCATCGTTGCCGTGCGGCCGCGTCCGCGAAGCTCGCGGGATCCTCCAGGATCGCGGCGATCATCGCCGACAGGAACGGCGGCTGCGAGCGGCTCAGGTAGTACGTACGATTGGCGTTGAGCACGCCACCGTAGTGCTCGACCTCGTACAACATGTTGTCGACCATGCCGCGTGCAAGCTTTTCGTGATGATCGGCCAGCAGGCCCAATTCAATGAAGTAACTGTCCCAACCGTACATCGCATTGAAGCGACCACCCGGTACGACGTACGGATCCGGCAGGAACAAAAGCCCTTGCGCGGGCAGGCTCTTGGGCAGGATCTGGCCGAGCTGCTCGATCCGGGCGGGCAGGTGCGCGACGCGCACGTGGCAACCCTTCGCACTTTCCTCGAGCTTCACCGGCACGGCCGCATGCCAAGGCAGGTAAATCACCGAGTGCGAGCGCGCCTTGGGGTCGACCAGCGCGCGACACTGGTAGACGGACCGGGTGAGCGTCGCCCACGCTTTGCCGATGTAGGCGCGTGTGCGCGCAGAATCCGGCGTGGCGGCACTGGCGGCGGACGCGAGCAACAACGCGAACGCGAAGACGAAAAATGGCGAACGGACTTTCATGGCGAGCTCCCCCGGTCGCGGACATTCGTGGTGGCGTGGTTGACACCTTGCATGCGTGCAGCGCAGATCGCGTGCGCCGCGCAGTCAAGCGGGTGATGGTAGCCTTTCGCCGTGGATCGCGCTCGACGCTCACGCGCATGCGTCTGACGGTGCGTCGCACGCTGCCGGCTAGCGGCGCTTGCGCCTGCGTG
>JBOHYX010000447.1:0-2210 GCA_050738115.1 Rhodanobacteraceae bacterium | reverse complement strand
CTTCCTCGGCGACGGAACCCGGAATGACGAGCTGAAAATTGATCCGCAAGCGGGTTGTTGCTCGTAAGGAAGAACTTCCGTTCGTGTGTATTCGTTGCTCCGGTGCACCGGCCACCGCAGGGTCGTTGAAAGGCTCTACCCTACCGACAAGGCCGCTGGAGTAGAGGGAGCTCTACGCGCACTGGCCGCATCAGCGGTCCCGCAGCACCACCGCCGCGCGCCCGGTCGCAAGCACATCGCCGCGGTGCTCCACGCGGAACGCATACTGCAGGCTCCCGGCCAGCGCGAGCAAGCATTCGACGTGCACCTGCAGCTTGCCCGGCAGATCGTCGATGCGCTCGACGTGCAGAGCGACTTCGCGCAACGCCGCCACATATCCCTGTTGCGGACTGCCTCCCGCGACGCGCGTGCGCAGCGCGCCGTGCACCGCCATCGCCTGCGCCGCGTATTCGCACAGGGCCACCGCGTGCAGCACGTCGTCGGCACGCAGCGGATTGTCGGCGCGCCGATGCGAGCCGCTGCGCGCGTGCAGGCGCTGCGCATCCCAGTCGACCACTTCGTCCAGCAGGCACATCGCGCCGGCGTGCGGAATCAGCGGCGCCCATTCGGATTTCGGCAGCATCGGCTCACGCCCTTTCGCGCAGATGGCCGGCCGGCGCCATCAACACCGACAGGCTGAAGTGGAAGGCGACGCCCAGCGCCACCGTCAGGCCGATCGCGCGCAACACCGGCGCGCTCGACAGCGCCAGCACGCCGAACACCAGCAGCGCCGAGGCGACGCAGACCAGGGTCGCGTGCAGGGTGCGCAGGTCTTCTCGCTCATCGCCGGTGCGTCGCTCGAAGAACAGCGCGTAATGCAGCCCGAGCCCGGCCGCGAGCGTCAGCGACACCAGGTGGAACAGCGACAACGGGATTCCGGCCGCACGCAGCACCACGAGCACCAGCAGCGTCGCCAGCGCCATCGGCCCCAGCACGTGCAGCGCGCGGCGCGGACTGCGCAGGGCGAGCGTCACGGCGACGCACAGCAGCAGCGCCGCGATCCCGAGCGCAACCAGGATGCGGTGGCGGTACGCGACGATCAAGGCTTCCGTCGACGCTTTCAGGTCCAGCAGGTGCACCGCGCCATCGGTGGCGCGGGACAGCGCCGCGAACGCCGACGGACGCTCGACGCCGATCAGGGTGCCGAGCCCGTCCCAGCCGCCGCGCTGATGCACCAGCATGGCTTCGAGCCGCGCGCCCAGCGGCGTCGCTTCGAACTTCGCGGACGTCAGCGGCGGCAGCTTGCGGGCGGCCTCGACGTCAGCCACGAACGGCACGAACACGCCGGCGCGAAATGGCAAACCCTGCATCGCCTGATGCAGCGCAGCCTCGAGCGCCGCAGCATCCGGCAATTTCGCCTGCCGCGCGCGTTGCGTCGCGATGCTCGGCAGGTAGCGCGAGGGCAACTCGAAGCCACCGAGCGCGTGGTCGTCCACCAGTTCGTGCATCCGCGGTGTGACGCGTTCGGACAACTGCAATACGCCCTGCTCGGTCGGCGCGCGCATCACCAGCAGGTAACGCACGTCGGGCGCGCCCAAGGCGGCGCGCAGGCGCGCGTCGGTTGCGAGTTCCGCCTTCGGCACCGGCGTCAGCGCGGCTAGATCGTTCTGCCAGAAGCGGCCCGGCGCGAACACCACCACCAGCACGCCCCCCACTGCAACCAGCCACGGCAGCCAGCGCGGGCGCGGCAGCCGCGCGAGGAAGTGCCACGCCGCGGCGAGTCCCGGCGTCGCCGCCATGTCGCGCCGCGTCGTCGGCACGACGAACGGCACCAGCCAGCGCGTGCACAGTCCCGCCACGATCAGGCCGCCGATCGTGAACACCGCGAGTTGCTGCAGGCCCGCGACACCGGAGGCGAAGAAGGCGAGGTACGCGATGCACACCGACACGATCGCGGTGGCGAGCAACGGCCACAGCTCGCGCACGCAGGTCGCGGTCGGCACGCCGACGCGCCGATGGCTGAACACGCGCAACGGATATTCCTGCGCGACGCCAAGCAGGGTGAAGCCGAACGCGACGGTGATGCCGTGCGCATGGCCGAACGTCAGCGCCAGCAGCGCGAACCCGACGACCGCGCCCGACAGCAGCGGCAGCGCGGTCACCAGCACCGGGACCACGCTGCGGTACGCGAGCAGCAGCATCAGCACGAAGCCGACCGTGGTGATTGCGCC
>JBOHYX010000446.1:0-2212 GCA_050738115.1 Rhodanobacteraceae bacterium | reverse complement strand
GGATCAGGCGGAACCCGGAACGTACCAATTCATGATCGTCCACCAACACCACGCGTATCATGGCGTGCCCCCGTGTCGATGCGTTTCCGCGGCAAAACCCTAAACCGTCCCACCGCCGATTGCAAGGGTCGATCCCGAAAATTCGGTGTTCCTCGATTTCTTCAACACCGGCGTACCGTGATGCGGAGCGCCGGCACAATGCCGGCATGAACGTAGCCGCGCGCCTGCAACACCGTCCGCTGCTGCACGCGCTGGTGCATACCGGCAAGCGCGACGTGCCGTGGACCGTGGCACTGCGGAACACCCTCGCAATCGTGTTGCCGCTTACGGTCGGCGCGCTCACCCAGCACCTCGGTGCCGGCCTCGGCGTCGCGGTGGGCGCGCTCAACACGATGTTCGCGGACCAACCTGGTCCGTACCGGATACGCCTGGAGCACATGCTGCTGACGGCGTTCGTGGCCGGGGTGGCAGGCTTCGCCGGCATGACGCTCGGCCACTGGCCGGGCGCCCTGGTCGCAGCCGTCGCGGTGTGGGGATTCGCCGCCGCCTTCATGGTCGCGGTCAGCGCACACGCGACCCGCGTCGGCCTCACCAGCATGATCCTGCTGGTGGTGATGGGCGCCGATCCCGCACCGCCCCTGCAGGCACTTGGGGTAGCGGGCTTGCTATTCGCCGGCGGCTTGCTGCAGACCCTGTTCGCCATCGCGGCGTGGCCGCTGCAACGCTATCGACCCGAGCGGTTGGCACTCGCGCATGCACTGCGTGGGCTCGCCGGCAGCGCACGCGAACCGATCGTGCGCGGAGGCAGCGTCGCGCTGCCGCCCTCGCTCAATGACCTGCAGGTGATCCTGTTCGGCGAAGGCCATGCGCGCGGCCGCGCCGTCGAGGCTTTCCGCGTGTTGGCGGAATTGGCCGAGCGCATCCGGATGGAATTGTTCGCATTGGCCGACCTGCAGGCGTCGTCCGTGGCGGTGTCACTGGACGACCCGCTGCAGGCGCTGCGCGCTTCCGCCGCGGACGTCCTCGCCACCCTTGCCGAGGCTTTGGAAACCGCGACACCGCCCCGGGCCGCAGCGGCACTGCAACGTCTCGAGGCGACCACCCGCGCGCTCGCGCAGCATCCGACGGCCGGGCGTGGGTCCGACTGGGCCAGCCACGTGGCCCACGCGCGCGCGGCCGCACTCGCCGGACAGTTGCGCGCCGCCGCGCGCAACGCCGATATCGCCGGCAGCCGCGGCGAGATACGCGCGCGCGAGGCCGAGTTGCGGCTGCCGCTCGCCTTGCGTCCCGCCAGCGCACTGGAAACGCTGCGTGCCAACCTGCGCCTGTCCTCGCCGGCATTCCGGCATGCACTGCGCTGCGGCGTCTGCCTCGCGGTCGCGATGGTGCTGTCGCACCTGCTGCCACTGTCGCGCGGATACTGGTTGCCGATGACGGTCGCAATCGTGTTGCGCGCCGACTTCGGCGCGACCTGGCGGGTCGGGCTGCTGCGCGTCACCGGCACCCTCGTCGGCCTGGTGCTGGCCACCGCGGTCTTGCACGTCGGCGGCGTCGACAGCTTCTGGGCTGCGCTGGCGCTGATGGCGGTGCTGTGCTTCGCGTTCCGCGAACTGGCCACCGTGCATTACGGCCTCGCCGTCGTATGCCTGACCGGCCTCGTGGTGATCCTGTTGTCCTTCTACGGCATTCCTCCGGAAAGTGCCGTCGAGGCACGCGCGATCGACACCGTGATCGGCAGCGCGCTGGCGCTCGCCGCCTACTTCGCATGGCCAACCTGGGAACGTGGACGCGAACGCGAGGTGCTGGCGGGGGTATTGGATAACTATCGCGATTACCTTGCCGCCGTGCTGGGCGGCGATGCGCGTGCCCGCCGCGAAACCCGCATTGCCGCACGCGCGGCGCGCAGCAGCGCGCAGGCTTCACTCGACCGGCTGCGCGCCGAGCCAGTCAGCGGCGACAACCTGCCGCGCGCCGAGGCATTGGTCGCGCAAGCCAATCGCTTCGTCCGCGCCGCGATGATGCTGGAGGCCGCGCGCAGCGACATAACGCAAATGCCGGCTCCAGAGGCGCTCGCGGCGTTTGCCGGAGCTTGCGGCAACGCTCTCACCGAAGTCGCCCGCGCGGTGCGCGAACATCGCACCCTGGCGGGATCGTTTGCATTGCGCGAGGCGCAACGCAAGCTCGTCGACGCCCTGGGTACGGATGCGGGCAC
>JBOHYX010000445.1:0-2218 GCA_050738115.1 Rhodanobacteraceae bacterium | reverse complement strand
TCCACCACGGCGACGCGTGATAGGCCGGCCACCAGCGGACCACGTAGGTTGCGCGCCCCGCGAGCAGCGCGGCCAGCAGCAGCCACCACAGCGCGGGCGCGGCATCGGCGTGGCCGCGCTTGCGCAAGAACGCGACGACCGCGCTGGCGGCGAGCCAGCCGAGCGCGATCGCGATGATGCCGATGGGAAAGACCCACGGGCCGAGGGAGATGGCATGCATTTCGTATCCAGCGTGGGCTGCCGCGGCATGACCGGCGGCCGCAACGCACAACCCCTGTTTCAGCTGGACGATGGTAGCCGGCGCCGACGAGCGCCGTCGCCGCAACTCCCGTTGATGTTCTATGGAGGCGTCGCGGCGGCTGGCTTACGCGCGGAGCCGCCGGTGCCGCGCCTGCGCAGTGCACGCGAGGGCGATCCACACGGCATCCAGCATCACTCGCCTCCCGACCCGCCGCTGCCCAGCACGCGCCCGTTCACCTCCTTGCCGTACAGCGACCACTGGCTGTCGTGGTATTTCTTGCGGGTCGCGGCGACATTGCCGGTGAAGCGCGGATCCTGCGGGCGTTCGTGCGCGTCCATGAAGTACGCCACGTCCCACGCATCCTGGTCGCTCAACGTGCCGCCGCGGCTGAAGGGCATGTTGGCCTTGATGAACGCTGCGGCGTTCTTGATGCTGCCCATGCCCGCGCCCCAGTTGAACGACTCCGGACCCCACAACGGCGGGAACACGTATTCGGCGGCCACCTTCTGGCCCTGGCCGTCGCCGCCATGGCAGAGTGCGCAGTTCTTGTCGTACACCGTTTCGCCGCGTGCATAGCTCGGCGGCTCGGCCGGCTTGAACCCTTGCGTCGGGTAGCCATAGCCTTTGAGGTTCTTGCCGGTGGGCGCGCCGGTGGCCAGCCAATAGGAATAGGCGGTCAGGGCGGTGATGATCTCGCCGTCGGTCGGCGGCGCCTTGCCGTTCATGCTGAAGCGGAAACAACCCTGCAGCCGCTCCGCGTAGGTGTCCACTTTGTCGTTTTTGGAGCGATAGCGCGGATAGCGCCCGTACGCCGCCCACAACGGCGCGGAATTCGGACGGCGCCCGGCGTCGAGATGGCAGTTCTCGCAGTTGAGGCCGTTGCCGACATACTGCCTGGCGTACTTCTGGGTGTCGGTGAAGATGTCGCGGCCCTTGCGGACCATCGCACCGAACTGGTCGTCGGGGATCGCCGAGGCCGGCGGCGGCGTGAACGCCGGAAGCGCGCTCGCTGCCGGTGCGGACGCCGACGCGGTGGCCGAAGCCGACGGATTCGGCGCTGCAGTGGAGGCGGCGGGCGTCGCCGTTGCCGATGCATCGGCCGAGGGCGTCGCGCCGTTCGTCCCGGACCCCGAACACGCCGCCAGCGCAAGCGCCGCCGCGGCCACGCCGAGGCATGCCGATGTCTGGATCGCGTTCATGGCTTGCTTCCTTTCAGCGCGGCCGGTTGCGCCGAGAACCATGCAGCTACCGCGTTGATATCCGCTTCGCTGAGCGCCGATGACACGTGTTGCATCAGGTCGAGCGGGTCGTTCTTGCGTTTGCCCTGTTGCCAGTCGCGCAACTGATCGGCGACGTACTTGGCCGGCTGCCCGGCCAGCGGCGGGAAATTCGAACCGACGCCGACGCCGTGCGGACCATGGCACTTGACGCAGCCCGGCACCTGTTTGCTCCACATCCCGCGCGTGGCCAATTCCTCGCCGAGCTTGTCGCTCGATGGCTCCGCCGCGCCCTTCGCAGCCGCGGACGGAATTGGCATGTGCGCGTAATACTCGGCCAGCGCATGGCGTTCGTCCGGGGTCAGCGCCTTCGCGATCGTTGCCATCGCCGGAATGTCGCGCGTGCCGTTGGCGAAGCTGTCGAGCTGGCGCTCGAGATACGCAGCGTCGAGGCCCGCGAGACGCGGGAACCCGGCTGCCGGGTGGCCACCGCCATCCTTGCCGTGGCAGGACGAGCAGGCTGTCGCGCCCTTGCCGTTGCCCTGCGCCGCGATGGTCGCGGCGTCGGGCTGCGCGGCGTACGCCGCGCCGGCGATCGACAGCAACGCCAGGCCGATCCACGCCGTCTTCATGACTTGGGGGCCTCGAATCCGTATTTGCGGTAGATCGCCTGCGCGGCCGACGACTGCATGAACTCGAAGAAATCCCTCGCCGCCCGCGGGTGCGGCGCGTCACGCATGATCGCGGCGGTATAAGTTGC
>JBOHYX010000444.1:0-2229 GCA_050738115.1 Rhodanobacteraceae bacterium | reverse complement strand
AACCAGGACGTGCTGATTCCCCCGGACGCCCGCGACGGTGCGCGCGCGGGCCAGATCGTGGTGGCCGAAATCACCGAACCGCCGACGCCACAGCGCGGGCCCATCGGCCGCATCGTCAGCGTGCTCGGCGAACGCCTGCAGCCTTCGTTGATCGTCGGGATGGCGATCGAAAGCCACGGCCTTCCGCACGAGTGGCCGCTGCAGGTCCGGCGCGAGGCGGAGGGCGTCGAACAGGCCGTGACGCGCGCGGAATGCGACGGGCGCGTCGACCTCACCGGGCTGCCGCTGGTCACGATCGACGGCGCCGACTCGCGCGATTTCGATGACGCGGTGTACGCGGAACCGCTGCGCGGCGGCGGCTTCAAGTTGATCGTCGCGATCGCCGACGTGTCGCATTACGTCGAGCCCGAAACGGCGCTGGACCGCGAGGCGTACCAGCGCGGCACCTCGGTGTACTTCCCGGGCTTCGTGGTGCCGATGCTGCCGGAGACGCTGTCCAACGGCATCTGCTCGCTGAACCCGGATGTCCAGCGCCTGTGCCTCGCCTGCGAGATGCGCGTCAACGCCGACGGCGAAGTCACCCGTGCGAAATTCCAGCGGGCGGTGATGCGCTCGCACGCGCGGCTGACCTACGACGAGGTATGGGCGGCGATCGGCGAACGCGAACGGCAGGTGCGGCGTGATCTCGGCAAGCTGCTGCCTTCGGTCGAGCACCTGCATGCGCTTTACAAGGCCTTCGATCGCGCCCGGAAGCGCCGCGGCACCATCGAGTTCGAGACCAGCGAAGTGGATTACGGCCTCGACGAGAAGGGCGAAGTGGTGTCGCTGGGCACGCACGCGCGCAACGATGCGCACAAGTTGATCGAGGAGTGCATGATCGCCGCCAACGTGCAGGCGGCGAAATTCCTGGCCAGGAAGAAGATCCCGGCGCCATTCCGTGTACACGCGCCGCCGCCTGCGGACAAGTACGAGGACCTGCTCGCGTTCCTGCGCGAGTACAAGCTGCTGCTTCCGCCACTCGCCGACGTCAGGCCCGGCGATTTCGCGACGTTGCTGAAACGGGTGGCTGATCGCCCCGACGCCGAATTGTTCCGCAGCGTGTTGCTGCGTGCGCAGAGCCTCGCGGCCTACCAGCCCGCCAACCAGGGGCACTTCGGGTTGGCACTGGATGCCTACGCGCATTTCACCTCGCCGATCCGGCGTTATCCCGACCTGCTGGTGCATCGCGCGATCCGCTACGCTCTCGCGGGCGGCAAGCCGGCCGCGTACCTCTATACCGAGAGCAAGATGGCGACGCTGGCGGCGCACTGCTCGCGCACCGAGCGCCGCGCCGAGGAAGCCGAGCGCGACGTCGACGACCGCTACAAGTGTGCGTGGATGGAGCAGCACGTCGGTGCCGAATTCGACGGCATCGTGACCGGCGTCACGTCGTTCGGGCTGTTCGTTGAATTGACCGAGTCGAAGGTGTCGGGTTTGGTGCACATCACCCAATTGCGCAACGATTACTACCAGTTCGATGCACGCCGCCACGAGTTGCGTGGCGAGCGCACCAGCACGGTGTTCCGGCTGGGCGATGCCGTGCGCGTGCAGGTGCTGCGCGCCAGCATGGAGGACCGCAAGATCGATTTCCGGATGGTGTCCGGCCGCGACGGCGCGCGCGAGCCGCGGCACGCCCCCGGCAAACGCCGATGAGCGAATCCTGGATCGTCGGGATCAACCCGGTCGAAGGCGCGCTCGCCAACGATCCCGCGCGCGTGCGCGAAGTGCTGGTGGAACAGGGCTCGCGCAATCCACGCATCGCGGCGCTGGTCGACGAGGCCAAACGCCTCGGCGTCATCGTGCATGCACGGCCGCGCGCGATGCTCGATCGCGTGTCGGGGCAAGCACGCCATCAGGGTGTTGCTGCGAACTACGAAGTACCGGCCGCGAAATCGGACCACGATCTTGCTGCGCTGCTCGAGGGTGCTGCAAGTCGCGCACTGCTGCTGGTGCTGGACGGCGTCACCGATCCGCACAACCTCGGTGCGTGCCTGCGCAGCGCCGCCGCCGCGGGCGCGACCGCGGTGATCGTACCGAAGGACCGCGCCGTCGGCGTGACCCCGGTGGTGCGGCGCGCGTCGGCGGGTGCGGTCGATCGCGTACCGCTCGTCGAAGTCACCAACCTCGCGCGCGCGCTCCGCGAGCTGAAGGACGCCGGAGTGTGGTTGACCGGCCTTGCCGGTGACGCCG
>JBOHYX010000443.1:0-2235 GCA_050738115.1 Rhodanobacteraceae bacterium | reverse complement strand
GTTGCGGAATTGTGAAATGGTGGCCAGGGGCGGAATCGAACCACCGACACGAGGATTTTCAGTCCTCTGCTCTACCAACTGAGCTACCTGGCCAAGCCTTGCCGCGAGGGTGCCCACATTGCGTGGGCCGCAGCCGTGAACGCGGTATTACAGCGGTCGCCGCGCAAAGCGTCAAGCTGCCAGCGGTCAACCGAAGCGCCACAGCGCGCGGTCGAGGTCGGGGTCGAGACCGAAAGCCGCCATCGGCACGCGGCCGTTGCGCACCTTGACGCCTTCGGCGCGCAGACGCCGGGACTGCTCGCGAAAGCCCCGGCTGCCACGCGGCAGCGCGATCGTGCCATCGGCGTGCAGGACCCGGAACCACGGCAGTTCAAGACCATCGGGCGTGTCGCGCAGCGCGGTGCCGACCAGGCGCGCGCGCCCGGGCAACCCGACACGGGCCGCGATCTGGCCGTAGCTCGCGACGCGCCCGGCGGGAATCGCAGCGATCGCGGCATAGATGCGCTGGTAGCGTCGGTCCACGGCGGCTCGCAAATGCGTGGCGAAAATCATAACCGCGCCGCGTGCGGCGACGGAGAAGGCGTATGCTCCCCGCCACCGCCCCGTGGAGCGACCCGCGATGCACTTCAACGCTGCCGTCCATCCCGATGCACCACACACGAAACTGCACACGCCGAACTGGTTCGTGTCGCGCCTGATGCTGGATCGCGCGCTGGACGCGATCCTGCGGCGCGTGAAGAAACTCGACCGCAGCCACGACGTTCCCTATCTCGCCGGGTACAGCGTGGATGGAAAAACCATCTACATCGACCGCCACCTGCCGCCGAGCTTCACGTACCGCGGGCGTACGATCGAGGTGGATCGCTTCCTGATCATGCACGAGGAAGTCGAAAAGACCCTGATCGACCAGCTCGGCCTGCACTATCTGCACGCACACCAGATCGCCACGCGCGCCGAGGAAGCTGCGATCCGCGCCGAGCGGATTTCATGGCGCGCCTACGACCGCTTCATGCAGAAGTACGTCAAGAGCATCGGTGATGAACGTCTCAAAAAGGTGCCCGACGACCTGGATCTCAAGCCCTATCGCGACTACCACGATTTCGACCTGATGAAGCGGATGGAAGATGCCATCGAAGCAGGCAGCCTGCCGAACGCATCGCGAACCCTGCGAACTGAAATCGCGTCGTACAACGCGGCCTTCCGCGCGCAGCACCGCGACGTCGCGCGCAAGCGTACGGCGTCGAAACGGGCGGCCGGCAAACGCCGCCCGGGTTAGCTCCGAAGCTCAGCCGGCAAGCCAGCGCAAATCACTTCAACGTCGTCATTCCGGGGCTGCCGCCGGCTTCATCGGCGGCGGAACCCGACTGCGGAGGCAGGGATGCCGGAGCGAACATCGGCGCAGCCGATGGCCCGGAGGGCGAGCCGCAGGACGCGGCGAGTCTATCCAGCCGTTTTGTTGGTGATGGAAAAGCTGGATTCCGGGTTCTGCCCGCAAAAATCGCGGGCAGCCCCGGAATGACGAATTGAGATTGGGGCCCGTCGGGTACGTCGCTGAGCGGCTATTGCACGCGGACCCGCCGGGCCGAGACGATGCCGTAAATGCTGATGGCGAGCCACGCAACTTCCAGCAGGAACGCCGGCAGGTTGAACCGTCCGAACAGCAGCGACAGCGCGACACCCAGCGCGCCCAGCGCGTTCATCAACTGGTAGACGAGGCCGTTGCCGTGCAGCTTGCGCGCCTGCAGCAAGAAGAACGCCAGCAGCACGAGTACCGCGCCGATCAGCCCGATGATGACGGTCCAGTCGAGATTGACGTTGATGCTCATGGCTTGCCTCCACGTTGCCGAACCGCCTCGAACAGCGCCACGCCGGCCGCGACCGATACGTTCAGGCTCTCCGTCGTGCCCGGCATCGGGATGCGCGCCAAATGGTCGCAGGCTTCACGCGTCAGCCGCCGCATCCCCTCACCCTCGCCCCCCAACACAAGCGCAGTCGGGCCGGTCAGGTCGACATCGTACAGCGGGGTTTCGGCGTCACCGGCAAGGCCGGTCAACCACACTCCGGCGTCCTTCAGCTCGCGGAGCGCGCGCGCGAGGTTGGTGACTTCGACGAGCGGTACGCGATCGACCGCACCCACCGACGCGCGCCGCACCACCGGGGTCACGCCGACGGCGCGGTCCTTCGGTACGATCACCGCGGTCGCGCCCGCGGCGGCGGCGCTGCGCAGGCACGCAC
>JBOHYX010000442.1:0-2237 GCA_050738115.1 Rhodanobacteraceae bacterium | reverse complement strand
CGACGAATTGCCGGCACTCATCGCCGAACACTTCGCCGCCGACCTCGGCCACTGCGCGCTGATGGGCCACTCGATGGGCGGACATGGCGCGCTGACGCTCGCGCTGCGCTATCCGGAACGCTATTCGTCGGTGTCGGCGCTGGCCCCGACCGTCGCCCCCACCCAGGTTCCGTGGGGGCACAAGGCGCTCACGCGTTATCTCGGCGACGATCGCGATGCGTGGAACGCCCACGATGCCTGCGAGCTGATCCGCGCGGGCAAGCGTTTCGACGGCACGATCCTGATCGACCAGGGCGACGCGGATCCGTTCCTGCGCGAGCAATTGCGACCGGAATTGTTCGAGGAAGCCTGCCGCGACGCGGGCCAGCCGTTGACGCTGAACATGCGTCACGGCTACGACCACAGCTACTGGTTCATCCAGACGTTCATCGAGGACCACCTGCGCCACCACGCACGGGCGCTCGGCGCCGCAAACACCCAAAGCTGATCGCACCGGAACCGTGGCTTGCGCAGGAGCCTGCCTGCAGGCGACCGTGGCATTGTCGACCACCGATGGCGCCCTGATCGCGCGCCGGCGCACGTCTACAATGCTCCGGTGCGTGGCTAATGAAGCGCCACGCCACGACAGGAGCCGAGCATGTCGCAACACCTTTCCGATCCGTCCGGGGAAGCAGGCGCCAAGGCCGCCACCCGGGCCGCCGGCATGAAGAACGTCAGCAGCAAGCCCGAAACGCTGCGCACCGCGCGGGCCGGGTCGACCATCACGATGCCCTCATTTTGCGTGCCGCTGCTGCGCGAACGACGCACCGAGAAGGGTGACGCGCTCGCGGCGGCGCGCGTTGCCGCGGTGATGGCGGTGAAACGTACTTGGGAGCTGATCCCGCTGTGCCACCCGCTGCCGATCCAGGACGCGAAGGTGACGTTCGAGCTCGGCGAGGACCGCGTGCGCACCGAAGTCGAAGTGCAGGCGATCGCCAATACCGGCGTCGAAATGGAAGCGCTCACCGGGGCGAGCGTCGCCGCGCTCACCTTGTACGACATGCTGAAGGCGCACGCGGGCACCGACCTTGCGATCGGCGAGGTACGGCTGATCGAAAAACGCGGCGGCAAGTCCCACTATCGCCGCCGCATCGAGCCCGCGGTCGCGGGCGCGGTGATCGTGCTGTCGGATACGGTCGCGGCTGGCCGCGCCCAGGACCGCGCCGGCGCGGCCGTGCGCGAGCGCCTGCAGGCGGCAAACATCCTGTGCCCGGATGTGGAGGTGATTCCGGACGAACCGGAACAACTCGCCGCGCGCGTCCGCCACTGGGCGGACCAGAACGTGGCCTTGATAGTCACCGTCGGCGGCACCGGCATCGGTCCGCGCGACCGCACGGTCGAGACGATCCGCCCGATGCTGCAGCCCGAAATTCCCGGGATCATGGAAGCGGCGCGCGGCCACGGCCAACGGCGCATGCCCTATGCGATGCTCTCGCGCGGCGTCGCCGGGCTCATCGGCCAGACGCTCGTCGTCACGCTGCCGGGAAGCACCGGCGGCGCGAGCGAATACCTCGATGCACTCATCCCCGGCATCCTGCACGCGTTCGACGTCGTGCGCGGCGTGCCGCACAAGCATGGCTACGGGAGCTAGCAGGATAGATCGCGGGTGCGCCACGCGGCGTGCTCGTCGCTCCACTCGGCCTTCAGGCGCGGCACCGTGTTGGGCGACAGCCCTTTGGCTTGTGGTCCCAGCAGGGCCGCCAAGGCTGCTTGGTAGTCGCCGGTCGATACACCCTTGAAGTACAACCACGGAATCAGCGTTCGCATCATTGATGAAATACGCCAAGTGGCCTTCCGGCAGCCACTCCCGCGACGGCGGCAACAACAGCAACTGCTGATCCGGCGTGCAAGGACGGTCGCTCGTAGTCGTGCCCCGATCCCATCGGCTGGCGTTTCCAAGGCCTTGGATCCCGGCCGAAGACAGGCAGATCAATAACTTACACGATTGGCTACGAAACTTGTGGTCCCCAGACGCTCCCGCCATATCTCCCGCCTTTTTACGCCATCAGCCCGCTTCCTGGTCCAGAAGCGCGCCGTCACACCATCGGCCATGCTTCAGTGATGGATGACCTTGGTGGATGGTCATCGTGACGACGATCGAAGCTTGCCTTTGCATCTTGTATGCAGGATACTCTGGTAACGGACTGAACACGGACAGATGCCATGGCGACTCAACCAAGGGTGGTGACCGATGAAGA
>JBOHYX010000441.1:0-2238 GCA_050738115.1 Rhodanobacteraceae bacterium | reverse complement strand
ACCTGTTGCGCAGCGCCACGGCCGCGCGCCATGCTGGTGCGCGCGTGGTCGCGCTGGTCAATGCGGAGAACTCGCCGCTGGCCGCGCTGGCCGACACCGTGATTCCGCTGCAGGCCGGCCCGGAACAGAGCGTCGCGGCGACCAAGACCTTCATCGCCTCGCTTGCCGCGATCCTGCACCTGGTTGCGCACTGGCGCGGCGACACCGCGCTGCTGGACGCGCTGCACGAATTGCCCGAACAACTCCGCCGCGCGTTCGCGCTGGACTGGTCGCCGCTGGTCGCGGGGCTCGAGCACGCGCGCAACCTGTTCGTGCTGGGACGCGGATACGGTTTGGGGGCCGCGCAGGAAGCCGCGCTCAAGCTCAAGGAGACCTGCGCGCTGCACGCCGAGGCGTTCAGCAGCGCGGAGGTCCGTCACGGCCCGATGGAACTGGTGGGTCCGCGTCTGCCGGTGCTGCTGTTTGCCCAGGACGACGGCGCGCTCGCGGGCGTCATGGCGACCGCGCGCGATTTCCACCAGCGCGGCGCCGAGGTGTGGACCGCGGCGCCCGGTGCGAGCGGCCACGATGCGTTGCCGATCGTCCCGTCGCAGCAGCCCATGTGCGCACCGATCCTCGCGGTCCAGGCGTTCTACCGGGCCGTCAACGCGCTGGCGATTCGGCGCGGCCGCGATCCCGATCATCCCCCGCACCTCGCGAAAGTCACGGAGACGACGTGATGGCAATGGCGCTCGTCAACGCACGCGTCCTCTCGGCGCAGGGATGGCGCGAACAGGCCGCGGTGATCGTCGAGGGCGGATGGATCCGCGCGATCGTGGCGCAAGCCGAGCTGGCTTCGGATGTCCCGAGGCACGATCTTGCGGGCGCGACGCTGTTGCCGGGCTTCATCGATTGCCAGGTCAACGGCGGTGGCGGGATGCTGTTCAACGATGAGCCGAACGTCGCAGGCATCCGCGCCATCGGTGCGGCGCACCGGCGCTTCGGCACGACCGCGTTCCTGCCGACCCTGATCAGCGACGCACCCGCGAAGATGACCGTCGCGATCGCGGCGGTGGACCAGGCGATCACCGCGGGCGTGCCAGGCGTACTCGGGATCCACCTCGAGGGCCCGTTCATCAGCCGCGGGAAGAAGGGCGTGCACGCCGCGCAGTTCCTGCGTTCGCCCGATGCCGCGGAACTGCACCAGGTGGCATCGCTGCGTCACGGCAAGACAGTGCTGACCGTTGCGCCCGAATGCGTCGCACCGGACGCCATCCGCGAACTCGTCGATGCGGGCGTCGTCGTCAGCGCGGGGCACTCCAACGCCGACGGCGCGACGGTACGCGCAGCGCTGGATGCAGGCGTACGCGGCTTCACGCATCTCTACAACGCGATGTCGCCGCTCACCAGCCG
The DNA here is from genome assembly GCA_050738115.1 of Rhodanobacteraceae bacterium. Classification (GTDB taxonomy): domain Bacteria; phylum Pseudomonadota; class Gammaproteobacteria; order Xanthomonadales; family Rhodanobacteraceae; genus 66-474. The sequence continues at coordinate 846 of JBOHYX010000441.1, read as the reverse complement.
CGCGCCCGGCATGGTGGGTGCGGCGCTCGACGACGCCGGCTCATGGTGCGGCGTGATCGTGGATGGCCACCACGTCGATCCGGTGAGCCTGCGCGTCGCGCTCAAGGCCAAGCCACGCGGCAAGCTGTTCCTCGTCACCGACGCGATGCCTCTGGTAGGCGCGGCCAATCCGTTCTTCGTGCTGGATGGCGAAACCATCACCGCGCGCGACGGCATCTGCCGGACCGCCGAGGGCCGGCTCGCCGGCTCCGCGCTGACGATGATCGACGCGGTGCGCAATACGGTGTCTTTGCTGGACGTGCCCCTGGATGAGGCCGCGCGCATGGCGGCGACCTACCCCGCCGATTTCCTGGGCCTCGGCGCGACCCACGGGCGGATCGCGGCGGGCTGCCGCGCCGACTTCACCGTGATCGACCGGGATCTGCGGATCGTCGAGACCTGGAGCGGCGGGAGCGTGCAGAAGGCGTAACGCCGCCTGCCAGTCCCGTCACGGGGTCTCTCTGCCAGAGGGAGAGCGGCTTGCTCTTTCCTTCTCCCTCAGGGAGAAGCGGCCGCAGGCCGAGCGCGTAGCGCTCCCCGAAGGGGCGGATGAGGGGTCGCATACATGCACCGCTATCGCGGTACCGCGGCGCTGCGCGAGGCCGTAACCTCGCCCGGCCTGCCGGCCACCCTCTCCCGAATGGAGAGGGGCAAGCACGCGAATCACGTGACGCGACTCACGACGCCGCATCGCCCAGCGTGGGCACGCCGCGAACGCGACGCGTGCATCGTCAGTTTCCGGCGGCTCACGTCCGCTGATCCCGCACCATGAAAAAGCCCGGCTTGCGCCGGGCTTCGATGATGGCC
>JBOHYX010000440.1:0-2248 GCA_050738115.1 Rhodanobacteraceae bacterium | reverse complement strand
GGCCAGCAGCAGCTTCGGCGCGCGTCCCTTCGCGAGCGTGGTGTACGCACGACGCAGGGCGTCTTGCGCGGCGGCATCGAGGTCGGTTGCAAGGCACGGCTCGTCGAGCTGCACCCATTCGGCGCCGGCTTCGGCGAGGCGGGCAAGCAAGTCGGCATACGCCGGCAGCAGCGCGTCCAGCAGCGCCAGCGGGGCGCTGCCGTCGGTGCTCTTGGCGAGGCGCAGGAATGACACCGGTCCCAGGATGACAGGCCGTGCGTCATGGCCGAGCGCGCGGGCCTCGCGAAATTCGTCGATCGGCTTGCTGCCGCGCAGCGCGAAGCGCTGGTGGGCGTCGAGTTCGGGCACGATGTAGTGGTAATTGGTGTCGAACCACTTGGTCATCTCGAGCGCGTGCACGTCCACGCCGCCGCTGTGCGCGCCGCGCGCCATCGCGAAGTAGCCGGCCAGCGGATCGCGCCCGCAAAGCGGCCGATAGCGATCGGGAATCGCATCGAACAGCACCGCCGTGTCGAGCACGTGATCGTAGAGGCTGAAATCGTTGACGGGCACGCTGTCGGCGCCGGCGTCACGGGCGAGGCGCCAGTGCCGGGCGCGCAGGTCACGCGCCGCCTTGCGCAGCGCGTCGGCATCGATCTCGCCGCGCCAGTGTTGTTCCAGTGCGCGCTTGAGTTCGCGCTTCGCGCCGATGCGCGGGAAGCCTGAAAAGGCAACGTGTGTCATTGCGGTTCTCCTGCAAAGTCCTGGTGCAGCCGACAATCCGAACCAGGTACACCGCCGGTTCGCCCGATCCGAATATATCTTTATATTCGAATACAAAGATGAATGAACCGGTACAGGATAACCGGTTCGCCAGTGCCATGGATGATCCAGGTCAGGCGGCGCGGCCCCCGAGATGACGAGGCCCTTTGGAAGCGTGATTCGAGAGACGATCCCCCAACCATCCGCGTAAATCCGCACCTGCAGCTTTTCACGCCGCCGCGGCGAACTCGTCCGGTACGCCCGCGACCAACGCGGTGAAGTAATCGCGCGTCAACCGCAACTGGTCGCGTGCGTTGTCGGCGGTGTTGACCACGCCGCGGAACGCGGCGTTTTCCGGTCGGTTTTTCGCGTACCAGCCAAGGTGCTTGCGCGCGATGCGCACGCCCGCCGGCTCACCGTAGAGCGCGTAGAGGTCCTCGAGGTGGCCCAGCAGGATGTCGCGTACCTGAACGATGCCGGGTTCGGGCAGAACCTCGCCGGTCGCGAGGAAATGCGCGATCTCGCGGAAAATCCACGGCCGCCCTTGCGCGGCGCGGCCGATCATCAGGGCGTCGGTGCGCGTGTAGTCCAGCACCTGGCGCGCCTTGGCAGGCGAGTCGATGTCGCCGTTGGCGAACACCGGGATGCCGACGGCCGCCTTCACCGCGGCGATGGTGTCGTATTCGGCAAAGCCTTCATATTTCTGGGCACGCGTGCGCCCGTGCACCGCCAGCGCGGCGATGCCGGAATCTTCGGCGATACGGGCGATCGCCAGCGCATTGCGGTGCTCGGTCACCTGGCCGGTGCGGATCTTGAGGGTCACCGGCACCTCGACCGCGCTGGCGACGGCCGCGCAGATGCGCGCCACCAACGGCTCGTCGGCCAAGAGGGCCGAGCCCGCCCAGGCGTTGCACACCTTCTTGGCGGGACAGCCCATGTTGATGTCGATGATCTCGGCGCCGTGGGCCACGTTGTAACGCGCGGCTTCGGCGAGCATGGCCGGATCAGAACCCGCGACCTGGACGCTGACGGGGGCCGGCTCGCCGGCGTGGTCCATCCGGTGCAGGGATTTCCGGGTATGCCAGAGGCGCGGGTCGGAGGTGGTCATTTCCGACACGGCCAAGCCCGCGCCGAGTCGTTTGCACAACTGGCGGAACGGCTTGTCGGTGACCCCGGCCATCGGGGCCAGCGCCACGGGCGGTTCGATGGCAATGCGGCCGATGAACATCAAGCCATTGTAATGGTGCGGTTCTTGCATGCCCTCGCCGGGGTTGCCGTGGAGGGGGCATGCGGAAGGTCCTGCTGGTTCTGCTGCTGCTGGTCTGGGGGTCGGCGTGCGCCGCGACCGGCCTCGACGTGCACGCGATGCGCGCACTTTCGGCCGCCGACCCGCACGGCCTGATCCTCAAGGTCAGGATGGCGCTTGACGCCGGAGCCTACGTGAACGATCCCGCGGGTGAACGCGAAGCCCTGTGGTGGATGGGCCACGCCGGCATCAATATTTCCG
>JBOHYX010000439.1:0-2255 GCA_050738115.1 Rhodanobacteraceae bacterium | reverse complement strand
CCGGTGCCAAACTGGATGCGCTCGCCGACGCCGCGGGCCAGAAGGTCGTCCAGAAGACCGGCGTGTCGCGCGGTGCCTCCGATGTCGATCCGGCTCTCCTCAAGGCCGTATTCGACATGCCGCACCCGGCCAAGGATGCTGACGCGCGGGCGCTGGTCCCGCTGGCGGCCGGGCATTACGCGATGGTGGTGCTGAGCGCGGTCAAACCGGGCGACATGTCCAAGGTTCCGGCTCAGGCGCAGGACCTGTTGCGGCAGCAGATGGCGCGCGCGTTCGGCGACGCCGATCTCGACGCGTTCATCTCCACGTTGCGCCACGGCGCCAAGATCCAGACCGCACCACAGCGACTGTGAGTCGCCCAGCCGCCTGAACGGGGCGCGGGGTGGCCTCCAAGGGTCGCTTCGCTGGCGGACGGCGCAAGCGCGCAACGGGTCTCCGCGCAGCGCCCCGCGCCTGGCCGGTGGCAGGTGCGTGCCGGGCAGCCTGGATAAAATGACACCATGCCTTCCGATGCAACGGCCTTCGACGGCAAGGCCTTCGTCCGCACCTTGACCACCTCGCCTGGCGTCTACCGCATGTTCGCGGCGGACGATTCGCTGTTGTACGTCGGCAAGGCGCGCAACCTCAAGAAGCGCGTCGGCAACTATTTCCTGAAGCCGCAGCTCGAACCGCGGATCGCGTCGATGGTGTCGCAGATCGCGCGCATGGAAGTCACGCTGACGCGCACCGAGAGCGAGGCGCTGCTGCTCGAAGCGCAGCTCATCAAGTCGCTGAAGCCGCGCTACAACATCATGTTGCGCGACGACAAGAGCTATCCGTACATCTTCGTGTCGGAGGATCCGTTCCCGCGCATCGCGTTCCACCGCGGCGCCAAGCGCGACAAGGGCCGCTACTTCGGGCCGTTTCCGAGCGCCACGGCGGTGCGCGCGAGCATCGACGTGATGCAGAAGGTGTTCAAGATCCGCACCTGCACCAACAGCTATTTCCGCGACCGCACGCGGCCGTGCCTGCTGTACCAGATCGGCCGCTGCAGCGCACCCTGCGTCGCGCTGATCGACAAGGACGAGTACGCCGAGGATGTGCGCCACGCCGTGATGTTCCTCGAAGGCCGCAGCGACTCGATCGTGACCGAACTGGCCGCGCGCATGGACGCCGCGAGTGGGCGCCAGGAGTACGAGCGCGCAGGCAAGTTCCGCGACCAGATCGCGATGCTGCGCAGCCTGCAGGCGTACCACTTCGTGCGCGGCGCGAGCGCCGACATGGACGTATTCGCGTGCCGGATGGAAGCCGGGCTTGCGTGCGTGTCCGTATTGTTCTTCCGCAACGGCGTCGGCCTCGGCTCGCGCAACCATTTTCCGAAGTTATCGCTGGACGCGACCCCGGAAGCGGTGCTCGGCCAGTTCCTTGCCCAGTATTACCTCGACCAGCCCGCGCCCGCGGAAGTCGTCTGCGACCGTGAACCCGCCGATGCCGAGGCACTCGCGGAAGTGCTCGCGTCGCGGCGCGAACAGGGAGTCGAGTTGAAATGGCGCGTGCGGGGCGAGCGCGCGCGCTTCGTGGAAATGGCCGGACGCAATGCCGATGCCGCGTTGCTGGCGCGCCTGTCCAGCCGGCAGACGCTGCACACCCGCTTCGACGCGTTGCGCGAGCTGTTGGGCCTGGATGAAGCCCCGATGCGGCTCGAGTGTTTCGACATCAGCCATACCATGGGTGAGGCGACGGTCGCCTCGTGCGTGGTGTTTGGGCCGGAAGGTCCGCAAAAGCAGCACTACCGACGCTTCAACATTCGCGGCATCACGGGCGGTGACGACTATGCCGCCATGCGGCAGGCGCTGGAGCGGCGCTTCAAACCGCTCGCGCGCGGCGAAGGCGAGGCGCCCGACCTGCTGTTGATCGACGGCGGCAGGGGGCAGGTGGCACTGGCGCTCGAGGTGCTCCGCGAGCTCGGCCTCGACGGAATCCGGGTGGTCGGTGTGGCCAAGGGCCCGTCGCGGCGCGAGGGCGAAGAGACCCTGGTGCTGGGCGACAGCGGACGCGAGCTGGAACCGGGCCCCGATTCGCCTGCGTTGCACCTCATCGACGCGGTGCGCGACGAATCGCACCGGTTCGCGATCACCGGCCACCGGCGCCGCCGCGAGAAGGCGCGCGAACGCGGCGTGCTGGAGGATGTGCCCGGCATCGGTGCGATGCGGCGTCGCGCCCTGCTGAAGGCATTCGGCGGCCACGCGGGCGTGATGGGCGCTGGCGTCGAGGAG
>JBOHYX010000438.1:0-2260 GCA_050738115.1 Rhodanobacteraceae bacterium | reverse complement strand
CGCGTCCATCGCGATGAACCACTGCGGCGTGGTGCGGAACGCGACCGGAGTACGGTGGCGCCAGCAATGGGGATAGCTGTGCGTGATGGTGGCCACTGCCAGCAGGAGGCCGCGTTCGCGTACCAGCACGGTGACCGCGTCTTGGGCCTTCCAGATGTGCTGGCCCTCGAACAGCGGCGTGCCGGGGAGGTAAACGCCACCGGGCCCGACCGGGTTCAGCACGTTGGCAGGGGTCGCGGCGACGATGCCGTATTGCTTTCCGACGATGAAGTCGTCGGCGCCGTGGCCGGGCGCCGTGTGGACCGCGCCGGTGCCCTCCTCGGCGGACACGTGGTCGCCCAGGATCAGCGGGATGTTGCGAGCGTAGAACGGGTGTTTCAGTAGAAACTCCCTCCCCCGGAGGGGGAGGGCTGGGGTGGCGGCAGGAACATCCGGTTCGACGCCGTCCCCACTCCGGGCGTGCCCCTGAAGAGGAGAAGGCAACGCGATATCGGCGCCCTTCGCCCGCCCGAGCACCTTCACCTCGGCGACGCCATAGCGGGCAAGCACTGTGCCTGCCAGCGCTTCGGCCACGACCAGCAGCACGCGCTTCCCGCCGCGACGCGAACCTTCGACCAGCGCATAATCGAGCGACGGCCCCAGCGTGACCGCCATGCTCGCCGGCAGCGTCCACGGCGTGGTGGTCCAGATCGGTACCGCGACGATGGTGTCGTCCCCGATTGCGACGCTGAACTTCGCCGCCAGCGCCTGCGGATCGAGTGCATCGTAGGCGACGTCGATTGCGGGCGACTGCTTGTCCTGATATTCGATTTCGGCCTCCGCGAGCGCCGATGCGCAGTCGAAACACCAGTGCACGGGCTTGACGCCGCGCGCGACGTGGCCGTTCGCGTACACACCCGCAAGCGCGCGCAGGATGTCGGCTTCGTACTTGAAATCCATCGTGCGGTAGGGGTGCTCCCAGTCGCCGAGCACGCCGAGGCGCTCGAAATCGCGACGCTGCAGGTCGATCTGCTTCGCCGCGTATTCGCGGCAACGCTGGCGAAACGACTCGCCGTCGAGCTTGGCGCCGACCTTCCCGTATTTCTTCTCGACCGCGATCTCGATCGGCAGGCCGTGGCAATCCCATCCCGGCACGTACGGCGAGCGGAAGCCGGCCATCAGCTTCGACCGCACCACGATGTCCTTCAGGATCTTGTTGACGGCGTGGCCAAGGTGGATCCTGCCATTCGCGTACGGCGGGCCGTCGTGCAGGATGAAGGCGTGCTCGCGCTGCGTCGTGCGGCGCTGCAGTTCCGCGTAGCGCTGCGCGGTCTCCCACTCGGCCAGCATCGCCGGCTCGCGCGCGGCGAGATTGGCTTTCATCGCGAAGCCGGTCTTCGGGAGATTGATGGTGCGCTTGTAGTCGGTGGGCATGCGGGGGGACTGGGGACTGGGGACTCGGACTGGGAACGAGGGATAAGGGTATTGCTCCGGTTTTGCCCGTCATTCCGGGGCCGTTTCCGATGCTTCACCCGGAAACGGAACCCGGAATCCAGAGCCTTTTTTCAGCGCGCGTCGAATCCACAGGCGCCGGATCGTCACTTTCGCGGGCATCGTCGCGGAGAATCCGGCGCGCCCGCGCCGCGTCGCGATCCATCTGCGCGCGCAGTGCATCCAGGCCATCGAATTTTTCCTCGTCGCGCAGCTTGGCCACGAACTCGACCTCGAGGCGCTGCCCGTACAGGTCCTTGTCGAAATCGAACAGGTACGTTTCCAGCAGCGGCTCGCCGCCACCCGCGATCGTGGGGCGTACGCCGAGGCTCGCTACGCCCGGCAGCCAGCGAGGGCCGACGTGCGCGCGCACCGCGAAAATGCCGGCGATCGGCGCCTTGCGCCTGCCGAGCCGGATGTTCGCGGTCGGATAGCCCAGTCTGCGCCCCAGCCGCTCACCCCGCACCACCCGGCCCGTGATCGTGAACGGCCGACCGAGCAACTCGCGCGCGTGCGCGAAATCCGACGCGGCCAGCGCGCCCCGAACCCGCGACGCCGAGATCCGTTCTTCGTCGCCGAGGGTCACCGCATCCAGGACGCGCACGGAATAGCCGCCTTCGCCCGCAAGCGCCCGCAGCAATCCCACGTCGCCGACGCGGTCGTGGCCGAACCGGAAATCCCTGCCCACCCAGATTTCGCGGGCGCGCATCCGCGCGACCAGCACCGTGCGTATGAAATCCTCCGCGCCCATCGCGGCCAGCGCGGCATCGAACCGCAGCACCAGCAATAG
>JBOHYX010000437.1:0-2279 GCA_050738115.1 Rhodanobacteraceae bacterium | reverse complement strand
AGCCAGCGTTCCATGCTGCGCTCGTCGATCCGCAAGGTGTTGAAGGCGATCGAAGCCAAGGACAAGGCCGGCGCCGAGGCGGCGTACAAGAGCGCCGAGCCGATCCTGGACCGCTATGCCAGCCGCGGCCTGATCCACAAGAACAAGGCCGCGCGCCACAAGAGCCGCCTCGCCGCGCACATCAAGGCGCTGGCCTGAACTTCGTTCACCCGTAATCCCGAAAAAGCCGGCGCCAGCCGGCTTTTTTGTGGCTGCCGCCTCGGTCGCGCGCGACGCGGCGCAGGAGCGCGCCTGCGCGCGACCATCGTGCCAGGACGGGTCGCCTGCAAGCGGGCTCCTACCGGCCATCATCCCGCTCCGCCGCTTCGGCACGCCGCTCGTCAAAGAGCCGCTGCGCCGCGAGGCACACCGCGCGCGTGCCAAGGCGTTCGGCCGCGGAAATCGCGAACCATGGCGCGGTCCACGCCAACCGCGCGACGATTTCCCGCGACTTCGCGCCCCGTTCCTCCGGCGCCCACAGGTCGATCTTGTTGAGCAGCAGCCAACGCGGACGCGCCAGCAATCCGGGGTCGTGACGGCTCAATTCACCCTCGATGATCCGCACCTGCTCCACGGGATCGGCGCCGTCCAGCGGCGCGACGTCGACCAGGTGCAGCAGCAGGCTGGTGCGGGAAAGGTGCTTCAGGAACTGGACGCCAAGGCCTGCGCCCTCGGCCGCGCCTTCGATCAGGCCGGGAATGTCGGCGATCACGAAGCCCTGCGACGGCCCGACGCTGACCACGCCGAGGTGCGGTTGCAGCGTCGTGAACGGGTAGTCCGCCACCCGCGGCGTGGCCGCCGAAACCGCGCGGATGAAGGTGCTCTTCCCGGCGTTCGGGAAGCCGAGCAGGCCGACATCGGCCAGCACCTTCAGTTCCAGCCTCAGCTCGCGTTCCTCGCCCGGCGTCCCGGGCGTAAAGCGGCGCGGCGCGCGGTTGGTGGAACTCTTGAAATGGATGTTGCCAAGTCCGCCTTTGCCGCCCTTCGCGACCAAGAGCTTCTCGCCGCGCAGCGTGAGGTCGCCGATCACCTCGTCAGTGTGGACGTTGATCACGGTGGTGCCGACTGGCACGCGGATCGTGGTGTCCGCGCCACCGCGCCCGTACATGTCGCTGCCCATTCCGTTCTGGCCGCGCTCGGCCTTGAACTGCCGCTGGTGGCGAAAATCCACCAGCGTATTCAGGCCTTCGTCGGCAATGAGCCACACGCTGCCTCCGTCGCCACCGTCACCGCCATTGGGGCCGCCGCGCGGAATGAACTTCTCGCGCCGGAAGCTGGCGCAGCCGTCGCCGCCGTTGCCGGCCTGCACCTTGATGATGGCTTCGTCTACGAACTTCATGGGGCCGGGAATCGGGAGTGGAGGATCGGGAATGGAACGGCCGGCACATGGTACGAGATCGCTGTTGCTCCAACGATTCCCCATTCACGATTCGCGATTCCCCGCAAACGAAAAGCCCCGCACTCGGCGGGGCCTTCCGGATTCATGGGGCGCGTACTCAGCCCGCGACCACGTTCACCGTGCGGCGGCTCTTGGGCCCCTTGATGGTGAACTCGACCTTGCCATCGACGAGCGCAAACAGCGTGTGGTCGCGCCCGACGCCCACGCCCACGCCCGGATGGAACTGGGTGCCGCGCTGGCGCACGATGATGTTACCGGCTTCGACGGCCTGGCCGCCGAACAGCTTGACGCCGAGGTATTTCGGGTTGGAGTCGCGGCCGTTGCGCGAAGACCCTACGCCCTTTTTGTGTGCCATGGCGGCCTCTCCTCAGTTGCTGCCACCGGCAATGCCGGTGATCTCGATTTCGGTGTAGTGCTGCCGGTGGCCCATTTGCTTGCGATGATGCTTGCGGCGGCGGAACTTGACGATGCGGACCTTGTCGGCGCGGCCATGGCCGCGCACCTTGGCGCTGACGCTGGCGCCTGGCACCGCCGGCGTACCGACCGTGACGGTCTCGCCCTCGCCGACCAGCAACACCTGGTCGAAGGTGACCGCGCTATCGGGCTCGGCATCCAGCTTTTCGACGCGCAGGACTTCGCCCTGCATCACGCGGTACTGGCGACCGCCGGTAAGAATGACTGCGTACATGGACGTGGCTCTCTGGTTCTGTCGTTATTCTGGGTCGATCGGGCGCGAGTCGCAGCGCTCGAACCGCCAATTCTAGCGTGTTTGTGCCTTGTGCGTCCACAGGCAGGGCGGACACCGTCCGCCATCCGCACGCTGCCCGCGGCGGGCAACGCC
>JBOHYX010000436.1:0-2280 GCA_050738115.1 Rhodanobacteraceae bacterium | reverse complement strand
GGGCAGGGCTAGCTAGCGCGACGACGTGTGGGAATGCCAGCACCAGTGCCAGGGTTCATAGGCAATCCCGTTCCGGTTGCCGCGCGGGTACGAGAGGGTGAAGCCGAATCCGGCGGCGTTGCGTCGCAGCCATGCAAACGCCGGCGATCGCTCGAAGCCTTCCTCGAGTTCGGCGAATCCCGGCGTGGTGAAGTCCAAGCAGCGTCCGGCGTGGTGTTCGCTGTAGCCGGGCGCCGCGCTGACCCGCAGGATTTCCTCGATGCCAAGGCCGCGCGCGAGCTTCCGCTCGAGGATGCCGAGCTGGTACTCGATTGACCGGAAGGCCGACACGACCTGCAATTCGACGCCCTGTCGCGTGGCGGTCGCGCGCATGCGCGCGAGTGCACGGGCGGCGCGTGGCTGCAGCCACTGCACGCGGCCGTGCACGTCCGCACCGATCGCAACGAGCTGCGCCGGTTCGCGCTGCAGGCGCAGATGCCGCGAACTGCCATAGGTGCGCGGCACGCCCAGTTCGAAGGCCCGGTCGATCAGCGCGCGGCGTTCGGCGGGGCCGTCGCAGCGACGCGGCGGCGTCGTGATCGCGCCCGGCAGGTTGGCGGGGCTGTCGCCGTCCGCTGGCCGCGACAACGGCACGCGCTGCCGGCGTGGAGCACCCGTCACGGATTCATCGTGAGCGGCGACGAGGTCGCGGGGCGCAGGAAGAATCCCGCGATCTTGCCGTCCGCATTGCACGCGACCTGGGCGTTGAAGACCGCTTTCGTGAAGTGCAGCGGCAGCAGGACGATGACGAAGCCCTGGTGCGTCATGTTCTGCGGTGCGCCGCGGCGCTCGAGGTTGCCGGCCTGGCTTTGCACTTGCTTCCAGGCGGCCGCGAGCTTGTCCGGGCCAAGGTTGCTGCGCATGGTGGCATCGAAGCCCGCCGTGGCTGCCTTGTCGTCGCCCCTGGCCAGATGATCGATCAATGCGTTGGCGGTCGCAGTGCAAGCCTCGATCCGGGCCGCGCCGGCCTGTCCGGCCGTGGCGTTTGCGTGTGCGTCTGCAGCAGGATGCGGGCGCGCGGCATCCGTCGGGTGCTGCCCGGCGGCGGACGCCAACGCAGGCATCATGATCGCGGCAAGTACCGCGGCGGCTGTCCTGCAGTGCATCGGTGGCCTCCGGTCGATCGCCAGCCTCAGGTGGGCCGTTTCAGGTAGAACACGGGGGAGGGTACCCCAAACCCTTCCACGACGTTGACCAACTCCCAGCCATCGCGGCCGAGCTTGTTCAATTGCTCCGTAATTTCATCGGGATCGGGACGAAACTTGAAGAACGTGGACGGCTTGAACGGAACGACCTTGTACGTCCAGCGCGGTGCATCGGCGGCCATGGCGGATCCTCCGGTGGGTGGTTTGACTGCTTCAGTCTTCGGTTCGCGCAGCGGGCAGCATCCGGCGCAGCACGTCGTCGCGCTGGACGAAGTGGTGGATCAGCGCGGCGGCGGCGTGCAGGGCGGCCAGATACATCAGCAGGTTGCCGAAGTTTTCGTGGATGCCTTCGAGCATGTTGGCAAACTGGCGGTTCGGATGCGCCGCGTGCGGGAATGGACTGCCGAGAAAGTCCCACGCGCCCGGGTTCCACGCGCGGTTGGCGATGTGGATGTAGATCAGCATCAGCGCCGCGGCCACCAGCATGAACACCAGCCAGTGCAGGCGGCGGACCCAGGGCGAGTAGCGGGATTCGGACATCGGGCACTCCGGGCAACATGTCGGTGAACGCAAATGCTAATCGTTCTCAATTGATGCGTGGGTGCTTCCGTGCTGCCGGAAGCGACGCCGCGGATCAAGTCGTCCGTCGGCGTCCACGCCGCGCGTGTGTCTCAGTGACGCGTCCCCGCAAGCCGCGTGTCGATCGGCATCCAGCCGTTCCGGCCCAGCACCTCGAGGCCGTTGAAGCGTGCCTTGTAGCCCATCTTTGGATGGGCCTCGATCCAATAGCCGAGGTACAGATGCGGCAGGCCGCGTGCGCGCGCCAACGCGACCTGCTGGAGGATCGCGTACGTGCCGAGGCTGCGCCTGGGCAGCGCCGGCTCGAAGCACGTGTACACGGCAGACAGGCCGGTACTGCACGCGTCGGTGACTGCAAGCGCGATGAGTTGTCCGGCGACGCGGAATTCGAGAAACGCCGTCGGACTCCACGGCGCTGCCAGGAATTGCGAGAAGTCCTCGTGGCTGGCCTCGTCCATTCCGCCGCCCGGGTGCCGCGCGTGCAGGTAGCGTGCGTACAGGGCGTGGCGCTCGGCGG
>JBOHYX010000435.1:0-2285 GCA_050738115.1 Rhodanobacteraceae bacterium | reverse complement strand
TCGTCAAGCGCGACGCCGCGCTCAAGGCCGGCGACACGCTGGTGCTGCTGCCGCCGGTGAGCGGGGGCTGACCCGGCGATGTCACGCCACGACAAAGGGGCAAGCATGTCGCCACGCCTCACCAACCAGCCGCTGGAACTCACCCCATTGCTCGCGGCAACCGAATCGCCCGAGAGCGGTGCACTCGTGGTATTTGCAGGCACCGTGCGCCTGTACAACGATGGCCGCATGGTCACCGCCATCAACTACTCGGCGTACGCACCGCTGGCCGAAAAGGCGCTGGCCGAAATCGAACAGGAAACCCTCAAGCGCTACGACATCACGCGTTGCGAAATCCGCCACCGCATCGGCGACATGCAGATCGGCGACATGAGCGTGGTGGTGGTGGTGCGCGCCGAACACCGCGCGGAGGCGTTCGACGCCGGCCGTTACGCCATCGATACGGTGAAGCACCAGGTTCCGATCTGGAAGCTCGAAACCTACGAGGATGGCAGCCAGGTCTACGTCAGGGGTTGTGCACTGCACAACGAAGCCGACGCGACGAGCGAGCCCGAACTCGCAGCGCGCTGACGCGGGTTCGAACGCGCGCCCACCCCTGCGGCACGCGCCATCGTTGTTGCGGTGCGGTTTGCGCAACCCGTGCGTTGCGCGCACACTCCCCATCCCAGCCTGACCCGGGAGGTGCGACATGACCGACTCCGCGCTCGCGGAATCGCACACTTCCCAAGTCGTGCGCGCGGTCACCGAACGGCACGGCGTCGACACGCTGGCACCGCACATCGAGCGCTCCTGGACGCGCTGCCTGCAGCAGTTCGGCATCCGCCCGCAAACCCGCCGCAACACGCTGGTGCTGCCGGCCGGCGACCTGCGCGACCGCCAGCACGCGCTGGGCGGGCTTTTGAAGTTCGCGCGCTGCGAGATGGAAAACCTGTACGAGCTGATCGCCGGCACCGGCTACGCGGTGCTCCTGGGCGACGCCGACGGCACCATCCTCAGCACCATCTTCGATCCCACCCTCACGCGCGAATTCCAGCACGCGGGCCTGTGGCTGGGCGCGCGCTGGGAAGAGCGCCGCGAGGGCACCAACGGCATCGGCACCTGCCTTGCCGAGCACAGCGCGATCACGGTCCACCGCGACGAGCATTTCCGTGACTACAACATCCGGCTGTCGTGCTCGGCCGCGCCGATCCTGGATGCGCACGGCGGCCTCCTGGGCGTGCTCGACGCATCCTCGACCAACAGCGCCGACACCCGCGAGATCCAGCGCCATACCGTGGCCCTGGTCAGCATGTCGGCCAACCTCATCTCGCGCTGCGGCTTCATCGCCGAGTTCCCCGACGCGTGGATCCTGCGTTTCCACAGCCGCCCCGAACTGGTCGGCCTCCTGCACGAAGCACTGATCGCAGTAGACGGCGAAGGGCAGGTCCTCGCGGTGAACGAAAGCGCGCTGCTGCAGCTTGGGGTTGCCTCGCGCGCGGCGCTGGTCGGACGACCGATCGAGGAATTGTTCCACTTCACCGCCAGCACCATGCAGCAGCGCGGGGCGCACGCCGGCGGCACGATCTGGCCGATCCGCGACGCCAGGCGGGGGCGCCGCTTCTACGCGCTGGTGCGTCCGCCGCACATCCGGCACCCGGCGGCGGCGATTCGGTCCGTCCAGTCCGTGCGCCCGGCGGCGGGCAGCGCGATCCTGGGTCACGTCACGGCCGATCCGCACATGCGCCGCAACCTCGCCTGCGGCCAGCAGTTATTCGCCAAGCAGGTGCCCATCCTGCTGCAGGGCGCAACCGGCACCGGCAAGGACGTCTTCGCGCGCGCGCTGCACGCCGGCAGCCTGTGGGCGGATCGCCCGTTCGTCACGGTCAACTGCGCGGCCATTCCGGAAAACCTGATCGAGAGCGAGCTGTTCGGCTACCGCCCGGGCGCCTTCACCGGCGCCGCCCGCGAGGGCCGCACCGGCAAGCTCCTGCAGTCGAGCGGCGGGACGTTGTTCCTCGATGAAATCGGCGACATGCCGCTGCTGCTGCAGGCGCGGTTGCTGCGCGCGATCGAGGCGCGCGAAATCGTGCCAGTCGGCAGCGACCAGGCCGTCCCCGTCGACCTGCACGTGGTCAGCGCCACCCATCGCGACCTGCGCCGGATGATCGCGACCCACGAATTTCGCGAGGACCTGTACTACCGCCTCGCCGGCACGACGCTGGAGCTGCCCGCGCTCAAGGATCGCGCGGACAAGGGCGACCTCATCCGCACATTGCTCCAGGAGGAATGCGGCGACGAGGAACCGG
>JBOHYX010000434.1:0-2315 GCA_050738115.1 Rhodanobacteraceae bacterium | reverse complement strand
CCGCCAATCCTGTGGTCACCGTCAGTGCCGAACAGATCAAGGCGACCGGCGATTTGACGATCGGTGACGTCATCAAGAACCTCCCGTCCGTAACCGGTGATGTTGTCACTTCCAACATCGACAACGGCGGTGGCCGCGGCCGGACCGCGGTCGGCCTGCGCGGACTGGGGCCGGCGCGCACCCTGGTGCTGGTGAACGGGCAGCGCATCATCAACGATGACCTCAACGTCATCCCGGCGGCGGCCATCCAGCGCGTCGAGGTCATGACCACCGGCGCATCCTCCGTGTACGGTTCCGACGCCATCGGCGGCGTGATCAACATCATCCTGAAATCGAACTATCAGGGCGCCCAGGTGCAGCTCAACACCGGTATTTCCAGCCACGGTGACGGCCAGCGTCACGGCTTCTCGTTCATGTTCGGCCAGACTTCCGACAAGGGCAGCATCGTCGCCGGCATCGATTACAACAAGACGGATGCCATTGCCCAGTTGAGCCGCAAGTTTTCCAGCCAGACCCTGTCGTACGCAGGCAGCACGAATACCCCCGTCCATACGGTGCTCGGCGGTTCGAGTTTCACGCCCCGCAGCGTGACGTTCCTGTCAAAGGATCTGCAATCAAAGTTCGGTTTCGGTTGCGGTCGGGTCACGCTGAACACGAGCGCCGAAGGGCAGTCGGCACCTGTAACCGGCGCGGACTTCCATTGCACCAATGCCGAGGACCAGTTCAGCTATTCGCCCTATCGCCCGTTGACCCAGCCGCAGGAGCGCACGGATGTGTTCGTCAACGGGACCTATCATTTGTCGCCAAACGTCGACGCGTTCATGACGGTGCTTCACAACAAGACGTCCAGCAGCTTCACGCTGGGTCCGCCGGTGTGGGGGACCATAGTTGGTACGGATGTATCCCAGTACAGCTACTACAATCCGTTCGGCGTCGAGTTCTCGCCATCGAGCGGCAACCCTCTGCTCTCGCGCCTGACAACCATCGGCAATCGCGTCACGCCGATCTCGCGCTCGCAGGATGACGTGATGATGGGGCTGCGCGGCTTCCTGACGGTATTCGGGCACGATTGGCAATGGGACGTCGGGTTCGACTACGGGCACCTCAGCAGCATCAACAAGCCCGAAGGGCTTCCCGTATTGGCGAAGCTGAACCCCGGCCTCGGGCCGTCCATGCTGGATCCGGCTACCGGCCAGGTCGTGTGCGTGGGTACGCCGGGCGACCTGTCTACCGCGATCTCGGGTTGTACGCCGTGGGACACCTTCAACCTCAACAACCCGGCGTCGCTCGCGGTGGTGCAAGCCGCGGGCACCACGGCCGAAGGTATCTCCAATACCCTCAGCCAGGAGCGCATCAAATACGCGGACATCAACGGCGGCATCGTGGACCTTCCGGCCGGGACGATGTCGTTTGCGTTCGGTGGCTCCTACCGCACGGAATATCTCAACAGTGAAGTGGGCAGCGGCCTGCTGTCGGATGACTTCGGCGGATGCCCGCTCAGCAGTCAATGCACCCAGCCGGTGCGCGGCGGATATTCCGTGAAGGAGGTCTACGGCGAATTGTTCGTGCCGTTGCTGAAGGATTTCCCGGGCATACAAAGTCTGAGCGTCGACCTGAACGATCGCTATTCCAAGTACAGCGATTTCGGCAGCACCTCCAACTGGCACATCGGCGTCCAGTATCACCCCATCGAGGACGTGCTGCTGCGGGGGAACGTTTCGGAGGTTTTCAGGGCCCCGACGATCGGTGACATTTTTGGCGGGCTAGGCATCGGCGGCACCACGCTGAACGGCGATCCCTGTGATCACATCACCAGCCCCAACCCGGCGTGCGTTGGCGTGCCGACCGATGGATCGTTTGTCGATCTGGCGGTGGCGGGCCATGCGCAAACCAATACCCTGGGGTCCGGTTCCGCGTTGGCAGGCTTCCCACTGGGACCGGAACAGGGCAAATCATTCGACTTTGGCATCGTGTGGTCACCCAAGTTCGTGCCTGGCCGCCTTTCCGTCGCTGCCGATTGGTGGCGCATCTACCTCAACAACAACATCACGGGGGTATCCGCCAACACGGTACTGACCGCGTGCTTCAACGGTCTCACTCAATTTTGCCCGCTTATCGACCGTTTCGGTGCCGATACGCCCAACCCGGGTCAGATCCGTGAAATTCGCGCTCCGACCGTCAACCTCGGCCGGATCGACGTGGAAGGCGTCGACTTCAATGTGTCGTACCTGTTGCCGCGTTTTTCGTTCGGGCAGTTCGACGTCACGTTCAACAGCACCTACATGACCCAGTACAAGCAGCAGACGGCTCCGGGA
>JBOHYX010000433.1:0-2325 GCA_050738115.1 Rhodanobacteraceae bacterium | reverse complement strand
GCCACTGGCCCTGGCCTCAATGCTGATGCTGCTTCCGGCGGCGCTGGTCCCGGGCCGCGCTGCCCCGCCGGCGTCGGCATCCAGCACGGTGGGTCGTGAAGCCGCCACGCGCGCGAAGCTTGCGGCGATGCGCGCGGAAATCGCGAGGATCGCCGCCACGCAACACGCGACCGCCACGCGGCGCGATGCGATCAACGCCAAGCTCGCCGAGCAGGCGACGCAACTGGACCATGCCACCAACGCGGTGCGCGACAGCGACGCTGCGATCGCGGCGAAAACTGCCGCCCTCGCGAGCCTCGATGCGCAGCGCACGCAGCTCGAAAGCAGCCTTTCTGCCCAGCGTGCCGCGCTGGCCGACCTGCTGCGCGCCGCCTATACGCTCAACCGCGGCTCCGATCTCGCCATGCTGCTGGGCGATGACGACATCGCGAAGATCGATCGCGCGCTGGCGTACTCGCGCTATTTCCAGCACGACCGCGTGCAGCGCATCCGCGCGCTGCTCGGCGAGGTCGCGCAACTCCAGAGCGTCAAGGCAACGATCCAGGCCGACACCGCAACCCTCGAGCAGCAGCGCGACGCGCGCACGCAGCAGGTGGCGCAGCTCGAAAAGGCCCGCGCCGCGCAGGCGGCGCTGCTCGCCGAGGCGAACCGGCAGCTCGCGACGCAGAAGGACAAACTGGCGGCGCTCAACCGCGACGCGCATGCGCTGAACCAGTTGCTGAAGCAATTGCAGAACGTGTTTGCCGACATTCCCGCGCAGCTCGGCAAGAACACGCCGTTTGCGCAACTGCGCGGCAGGCTGCCGTGGCCCGTGGCGGGCGATCCGCGCAACGATCCGGGCGCGCCGGCGCACGGCGTCGTGATCGCCGCCAGACCCGGCGCCGAGGTTCACGCGGTCGCTTACGGGCGCGTGGCCTGGGCCGACTTCATGCGCGGCTACGGCGTCCTCGTCATCATCGACCATGGCGGCGGCTGGATGAGCCTGTACGGCGGCAACGAATCGACCTCGGTCGCGGCCGGCGACTGGGTGAAGCCCGGCCAGACGATCGCGACGGTCGGGCGCGATCCCGAGCAGGGCGGCGCCTGGTTCGGGTTGCGCCACGACGGCAACCCCGTGGACCCGCGCGGCTGGCTCGCCACGCGACGTTGAATGCCCGCAAAGCGCCTACAATGAACCGCTGCACGCGCGCGCGGTCTTCGTGTTGTCAACCCGGTACTTTCCATGACTCGATATCTGCAAGGACTGCTCGGCTGCCTCCTGGCTGCCTCGGCCGGTGCCGTACTCGCGGCACCACCGCCTGCCACGGCCCCGCGCCCGTCCGCCGCGACCCGCGTAGCCACGCCCGCCCAGGCGTCATCCATCGCGAATTCAGCCAGCGACGTGCCGAGCCTTGGCGAAATCCAGACCTTCACGCGCGCCTTCGAGATGATCAAGCAGGCGTACGTCGAGCCGGTCAGCAACAAGCAGCTGATGCAGTCGGCGATCCGCGGCATGGTCTCCGGGCTGGACCCGCACAGCGAGTTCCTCGACAAGAGCGGGCTCAAGGACCTGACGGAGGATACCTCGGGCGCCTACACCGGCCTCGGCATCGAGGTGGCGCAGGTCAAGCACCGGCTGGTCATCATCGCGCCGCTGGACGGCAGCCCGGCCAAGCGCGCCGGGATCCTCCCGGGCGATGTGATCCTCGCCATCAACGGCATCGCGGTGCAGCCCGACGACATCGACGCTTCGGTCAAGATGCTGCGTGGCCCGATCGGTTCGAAGATCACCCTGACGGTGTTGCACCCCGACGGCGGCAAGCCCGTGACGGTCCCGCTGGTGCGCGAGCGCATCACCGTCGCGAGCGTGACGGCGCGGATGCTGGAACCCGGCTACGCGTACCTCCGCATCAGCGAGTTCCAGGAAGATACGCCCGATGAACTCACGCGCGCCATCGAGCGGCTGCAAAAGCAGCACGGCCCGCTGCGCGGTGCGGTGCTCGACCTGCGCTCCAACCCGGGCGGGCTGTTGACCAGCGCGGTCGGCGTCGCCGATGATTTCCTCGACTCGGGCGTGATCGTCAGCACCCGCGGACGGCTGGCGCAGTCGGACCTCAAGTTCACCGCGGCGCCCGGTGGCGACCTGCTGCACGGCGCGCCGATGGTGGTGCTGGTGGACAACGGCACGGCGTCGGCGGCGGAGATCGTGACCGGCGCGCTGAAGGACAACCACCGCGCACTGATCATGGGGCGGCGCACGTTCGGCAAGGGGTCGGTGCAGACGATCCTGCCGCTCGGCAACGGCGACGCGGTGAAGCTCACGACGGCGCGCTACTACACGCCGGA
>JBOHYX010000432.1:0-2340 GCA_050738115.1 Rhodanobacteraceae bacterium | reverse complement strand
GCGCAGTGTAGCGACGCGCGCCGCCAAGCTTGCCAGTGCCGGTTGCCACCGCGACAATGGCGGTCTTCGATACAGCGCGCATGCGCATGGAGATTGCTGTGACCGAACTCGTGCTGTGGCTGGACCGGACCCGCATGACCGACCTCGCCAGGGTTGGCGGCAAGAATGCCTCGCTGGGCGAAATGATCGGCAACCTCGCCAGGCTCGGCGTGTCGGTGCCGGGTGGCTTCGCGACCACCGTTGGGGCCTTCCGCGAGTATCTCCACGGCAGCGGCCTTGCCGGGAAGATCCAGGAGCGCCTCGCCGCGCTGGACGTCGAGAATGTCGCCGCGCTCACCGAGGCCGGCAAGGAAATCCGCGGCTGGATCGTCGACACCAGGCTGCCGGATGATCTTGAGCAGGCGATCCGCTCCGCGTACGCAAAACTGTGTCGCGAAGCAGCTGTTGTGGATAGTTCAGGCCATGGACGGCCGACTTTTGACTCTCGCGATCAGGGACGATCGCAAAACAACGACATCCCGGTGGCGGTGCGCTCGTCCGCGACCGCCGAGGACCTGCCCGATGCGAGCTTCGCCGGCCAGCAGGAAACCTTCCTCAACGTCACCGGCATCGACGATGTGCTGCACAAGGTTAAGGAAGTCTTCGCCTCGCTTTACAACGACCGCGCGATCGCCTATCGCGTGCACCAGGGTTTCAAGCACGAAGACGTGGCGCTCTCCGCCGGCGTGCAGTTGATGGTGCGCTCCGACGTCGGTGCGTCCGGCGTGTTGTTCACGCTCGATACCGAATCGGGCTTCCGCGACGTGGTCTTCATCACCGCGAGCTACGGGCTCGGCGAAATGGTCGTGCAGGGCGCGGTGAACCCCGACGAGTTCTACGTGTTCAAGCCCACCCTGAAAGCCGGCAAGTACGCGGTGCTGCGCCGCAGCCTCGGCGGCAAACAGCAGCGCATGGTGTATTCGGACAACCCGGACGAACGGGTGCGGATCGAGGAAACCCCCACCGAGCTGCGCCGCAAGTTCTGCATCACGGACGATGAGGTGCAGGAACTCGCGAAGCAGGCGCTCACGATCGAAGAGCACTACAAGCGCCCGATGGACATCGAATGGGCCAAGGACGGCGCGACCGGCAAGTTGTACATCGTGCAGGCGCGCCCGGAAACCGTGAAGTCGCGCGGCCGGGCCACCCAGCTCGAACGCTTCCAGCTCAACGAAAAAGGCAAGGTGCTGGCCGAAGGCCGCTCGATTGGCCAGAAGATCGGCGCCGGCACCGCGCGCGTCGCGCGCTCGCTGGACCAGATGAGCGCGTTCAAGCAGGGCGACGTGCTCATCGCCGACATGACCGACCCCGACTGGGAGCCGATCATGAAGAAGGCTGCCGCGATCGTCACCAACCGCGGCGGGCGCACCTGCCACGCGGCGATCATCGCACGCGAACTCGGCGTGCCGGCGGTGGTCGGCACCGGCGACGCGCTCGACAAGATCCCGGACGGACACGCGGTCACGGTTTCCTGTGCCGAAGGTGACACCGGATACATCTACGACGGCAAGCTGAAGTTCGAGCGCATCACCGCCGATCTCGGCGACATGCCGCCCGCGCCGCTCAAGATCATGATGAACGTCGCCAATCCCGAGCGCGCGTTCGACTTCGGGATGCTGCCGAACAAGGGCATCGGCCTCGCGCGCCTCGAGATGATCATCACGAGCCACATCGGCGTGCACCCGAAGGCGCTGCTGCACTACGACGATCAGGACGCCGAAACGCGGGCAAAGATCGACGAGCGGATCGCGGGTTACAAGAGTCCGGTCGATTTCTACGTCGATCGCCTCGCCGAAGGGATTGCCACCATCGCGGCCTCGGTCTATCCCAAGACCGTGATCGTGCGCACGTCCGACTTCAAATCGAACGAGTACGCCAATCTGCTGGGCGGCGAAAAATTCGAACCGCACGAGGAAAACCCGATGATCGGGTTCCGCGGCGCGTCACGCTACGTCGACGACTCGTTCGCGGAAGCGTTCGGCCTCGAATGCAAGGCCCTGAAGAAGGTCCGCGAAACGATGGGCCTCGACAACGTGTGGGTGATGATACCGTTCATCCGCACGCTGGACGAAGGCCGCAAGGTGATCGAGGTGCTGCGCACCAACGGCCTCGAACAGGGCGCGCGGGTCAACGGCTCCGAGCCGCTGAAGGTGATCATGATGTGCGAGGTGCCGTCAAACGCGCTGCTCGCGGACGAATTCCTCGACATTTTCGACGGCTTCTCGATCGGTTCGAACGACTTGACGCAGTTGACGCTCGGCCTCGACCGCGATTCCTCGATCGTGGCCGGCCTCTTCGACG
>JBOHYX010000431.1:0-2347 GCA_050738115.1 Rhodanobacteraceae bacterium | reverse complement strand
ACACAACCGCCCGCGCAATCCGGTGCCCGCGGCAGACGGGCCCCTCAGGCGATCACGCCTGTTTTCCAGATCGAAGCTTCCCCTACTCCCCGACCAACCCAATCCCGTACAAATCCTTCCCTGCTCCCTGGTGCTTTGAAATTGCTCGCGCATTTCCAATCTAGACAAGCACCGTGCGGCCAGCAATTACCTGTCGTCCCGAATCCCTGTAGGAAATCGCCTATCCGGCGCCGGTGAACGGTGCAGCAGCGCCCCGCGCTGGCGGACGCGTGTGCCGGTTTTGAAAGCGGGCGAACTATTCGGCCGGCGGCGCGGCGGGTTGCGTGACGACATCGGCGGCGTGCGCGCGGCGCGGATCCGGTACGGCGGTGCGGACGCGGGCCGGCGCGATCGCGGCACGCTGCCTGAGCGCCCGGTCCTTGAAAAACCAGTTCTTCTTCGCGCGAATCGGCCGGTAGCCCTCGTGGAAGATGAGCTCTTCGTCCTGCGGAAGTTCCTTGACCTCCTGCGGCAACAAGAGCGCCCGTTTTTCCTCGGTGAAGTTGATCGAGACCTGATTCACCCCGCGACCGCGACTGGTGCTGCGGTGCTTCCGCCGCAGCGTCCGGTAGCCAAGCATCTCGCTGTATTCGTTGGCGTCCGCCTGCTCGCGCGGTGCAAACACGATCTGGACGCCATGATTGGTGATGAAGTTCTGGGCGTCGTCGTCCCCGTAGGCCGACCGCAGTTGCGCGCGGCTCTGCACGATGCACAGATCGCGCACGCCATAGCCCGCCGACACCGAGATGCGGCGGGCCCACGCCTCGACGCGCCCCATGGCCGTGAACTCATCCATCAGCATCAGCAACTGGTATTTGAGATCGAGCGCCTCGCCGAGTTGCCGGTCGAGGTTGGCGCCGATCACGCTGCTGAAAAAGACGTTGAGGAGCTTGCCGCTCTCGTCCAGCTTGTTGGCCGGGACGATCACGTACAGCGTGGTGGGTCGCTTGCGCAGGCTGGCGAGATCAAAATCGGTCCCATTGGTGGCCGCCGCCAGCAGCGGATTCAGGAATTGCTGCAGCGGCGCCTGCATCGTCGCGAGGACCGACGAGAACGTCTGTTTCGCCAACCCGCACAGGTTGCGGAATACCGTGCGCGTCTGTGGACTGACGTAGGCGTAGCGTGAGTCGGAGAGGATGGCATCGAGCGTGGCCTTGATGCCGCCACCGTCCGCGCCGCTGGAAAGACGCAGGATCCGCTCGAAACTCGGAAATTTCGGCGACGTGTCGGGATGGGGCAGCGCCGTCCGTGGTGCGCCGGCCGGAACGAGTGGCAGCATGTCCGCGTCCCACGCTTCGAACAGGAACGAGGCGAACGCCGTGAAAGCCGCGCGCGCCTGACTCGTCCAGAAGGGATCTTCCCCCGATTCGTCGGGATACAGGATCGCGGCCATGGTCTGGATCTCGCCCATGCGCTTGCCCGCGTCCATCCCGGCCAACGCCGTCATGGGGTTGAAGCGGTGCGTTTGCCCGGACTCGTCGTACGGCGCCCACACCCGGATCGCATGGCCCTGCGCCCCGCGCCAGCCGCTGGTGGCCTTGAACAGTTCACCCTTGACGTCCAGCACCACAATCGAGTGCTGGTACGTCAGCAACACGGGAATCGCGATGCTGGTGGTTTTCCCGGAACGGGTCGGGCTGATGGCAATCACGTGCCGCGACCCGCCCAGCCACAGGTAGCGCCCCTCGTGACTGCCGATCAGGATGCTTTCCGGCGTCTGCTTCAGCAGCCCGGCGCTTCGCAAATCCGCGAGCGTGGCGAAGCTCGCGTCGCCGTGCAACGATGCGCGCCTGCGCCGCAACAGCGGGAGCACCAACAGGAGCCACGCGAGCAACGGCAGTCCAAAACCAACGGCCCCGGCCAATTTGATCTTGCCGGCGTAAGGCGCGTACTGCGGCAAATCGACGACGCGGACGTACTGCCACCAGGTGTTCCAGACCAGCGGGGCATTCACGCCGAGCAGCCACAGCGTCAGCCAGTCGGCAAGCCAGAACCCGCCAACCAAGGCCACCACCAGCAACGTCAGCACGAGACCCAGCTTGCCTCGGCTCATCCCCCTTCTCCCCAAGCCCGGATCAGATGGTGCGGAGAGCCGCGCGACGCCGTCAATCAGTGTTTTCCTACACGCCGTGTCCGTCCTGGCCGGTGCGCGCAGTGCAAAGGGGGAAGCAGGACTGGTGCCGACAGTCTGACTCGAACAGACGACCTACCGCTTACAAGGCGGTTGCTCTACCAACTGAGCTATGCCGGCACGCGGGCCGCATTATTGCAGGCGTGGCGCGCGGCCGCGGAGCCGTGAAATCGAAAC
>JBOHYX010000430.1:0-2354 GCA_050738115.1 Rhodanobacteraceae bacterium | reverse complement strand
TCGCCTCCCGCCGCACGGCGACATCATGCAGAGCTTCCGGCGCGTGCATTTTATCGGCATCGGTGGCGCCGGCATGAGCGGCATCGCCGAGGTCCTGCACACGCTCGGCTATGACGTGTCGGGCTCCGACCTCGCCGCGTCGCCCGTGACCGAGCACCTCGCGGGCATGGGCGTCAACGTCGCGATCGGCCACGCCGCCGGACACGTGGCGAACGTCGATGCGGTGGTGGTTTCGAGCGCGATCATGGCCGACAACCCGGAGCTCGTGGCGGCCCAGGCACGCCGCATTCCGGTGGTGCCGCGGGCCGAGATGCTGGGTGAGCTCATGCGCTTCCGGCGCGGCATCGCGGTCGCGGGCTCACACGGCAAGACGACCACCAC
Source organism: Rhodanobacteraceae bacterium (assembly GCA_050738115.1). GTDB lineage: Bacteria > Pseudomonadota > Gammaproteobacteria > Xanthomonadales > Rhodanobacteraceae > 66-474. Next base: position 1,973 of record JBOHYX010000430.1, on the reverse strand, counting down.
CAGCCTGACCGCCAGTGTGCTGGCCGAGGCCGGTTACGACCCGACCTTCGTGATCGGCGGTCAACTGTTGTCCGCCGGCGCCAACGCGCGGCTCGGGGCGGGCGCCTACCTCGTCGCCGAGGCCGACGAATCCGACGGTTCGTTCCTGAAGCTGTCGCCGGTGATCGCCGTCGTCACCAACATCGATGCCGATCACCTCGACCACTACCACGGCGATTTCGCGGAGCTGAAGCGCGCGTTCGCCGATTTCCTGCATCGATTGCCGTTCTATGGGCTTGCGGTGCTGTGCGTGGACAACGCCGAAGTCGCCGAGCTGGCGCAACGGACGCCGCGCTCGACGCTGACTTATGCGATCGAACGCGCCGCCGACGTGCGCGGTGCGAACCTGCGCGCCGAAGGCGCACGCACGCATTTCGACCTGTTGCTGCCGGGCCAGCCGAGCCTTTCGATCACGCTGAACCTTCCCGGGCGGCACAACGTGCTGGATGCGCTGGCCGCGGCCACGATCGGCTGGCACCTCGGTGTCGAGCCGTACGCGATCGCGCACGCGCTGGAGCGATTCCAGGGCGTGGGCCGGCGCTTCCACATCAACGGCGAGCTGGCGATCGATGCGGGCAAGGTGTTGTTGATCGATGACTACGGCCACCACCCGCGCGAGCTCGCCGCCGTGATGGAGGCCGCGCGCGCCGGCTGGCCCGGCCAGCGCCTGGTGATCGCGTTCCAGCCGCACCGTTACACCCGCACCCGCGACCTGATGGACGACTTCGCGGGCGTGCTCTGCGAAGCCGATGCACTGGTGCTGACCGAGGTTTATCCCGCCGGCGAAGCGCCGATTGCGGGTGCCGACGGGCGCGCGCTGGCGCGCGCGGTGCGTGCGCGAGGCAAGGTCGACCCGGTGTTCATCGACCACCCGCGCGAACTCGCCAGGACGCTGCCGGCGCTGCTGCGCGACGGCGACCTGGTGCTGCTGCTGGGCGCAGGCGACATCGGCGCCGTGGCCGGTGAACTTGCTACCGCAGGCAACCTGAAGACGTCGGGAGGTGCGTGATGGCCGCTGTTCCGATTCCCGATTCCCGAATCCCGAATCCCAGCTCCTTCGGCAGGGTGGCCGTCGTCATGGGCGGCAGTTCCGCCGAGCGCGAGGTGTCGTTGATGTCCGGCCGCGGGGTGCTGGATGCGTTGAAAGGCCGCGGCGTCGACGCGCACGCGATCGACGGCATCCCGGCGTTGCTCGACGCGGTGCGCGCGGGGCATTTCGCGCGGGTGTTCAACATCCTGCACGGCCAGCACGGCGGTGGCGAGGATGGCGTGTTGCAGGGCGCGCTGGATTCCGTGCACGTCCCGTACACCGGTTCGGGTGTCCTGGGCTCGGCGCTGTCGATGGACAAGGTACGGAGCAAATGGGTGTGGAACGCGCTGGGCTTGCCGACGCCCGAATTCGTTCCCTTGCCGCGCGGCGGCGACGTGCACGCGGCGGCGCGCACGATCGGCCTGCCGCTGATCGTGAAGCCTGCCTCGGAAGGATCCAGCGTCGGCGTGTCGAGGGTGTTCGCGGAAAACGATCTCGACGCCGCGGTGGCGCTCGCGCAGCGTTATCCGGGCGACCTTTTGATGGAAACGCTGATCGAGGGCGACGAATTCACGGTTTCGATCCTGAAAGCCGACGTGCTGCCCAGCATCCGCATCGTGCCGAAGGGCGCGTACTACGACTACAACGCCAAGTACGTCGCCGAGGACACCCAATACATATGTCCCGGACTGGAAGGCGACGCCGAAGCGGAACTGCGCACGCTGGCGCGGCAGGCATTTGATGCGCTGGCCTGCTCCGGCTGGGGGCGGGTCGACGTGATGCGCGATCGCGCCGGGCGCAACTGGCTGCTCGAAGTCAACACCGCGCCCGGCATGACCGCGCATTCACTGGTGCCGAAGGCCGCGGCGGCGGCAGGCATGGACTACGCCGAATTGTGCTGGCG
>JBOHYX010000429.1:0-2355 GCA_050738115.1 Rhodanobacteraceae bacterium | reverse complement strand
TGACCGCAAGAAGAAGAAGGGGATACCTCGCGGCCGAATGGCGGCTTTCGAAAAGGCTCGCGTGATGCCGAATCGGCCCGCACCGGGCGATCCCGAACGCCCGCTTACAGGGAGTTTGGTATCTGATCCAGGTGCGTAGCTGCGAACCGCACCGTCGCCTTACGCAGCACGCCGAGTTACCCAATACATGGTTGACACCTTGTATCGGCGCGATCTCGCCGGAGCGGCCAAGCTTCCGTGGGCAGCCGCTCCGGCCGTAGTCGTTCATTTCACGATGGCAACCCGCTCGGCCTGACGTTTGGCCGCCATCGCGGCCAAGTACTGCACGTCCTGCGGAGTCAGCACATCCCGCGTCTTGAGATCGTGGTACACCTCGTATCCGACGGCTTGGCGAAAGCGCCCATCGGCGAAGTCGAAGGCGATGGGATTGTCTGCCCACGCGGTCTGCTTGCCGAGCTCCAGCTTGACTTGGTATTCGGTCAGCCCGGTGGCGCGGGACAGGAGCGCAACGGCGTCGACCGAAGGGACCGTGGCAGGGGTTTCGGCGGCATTGACGCGTTGCCGCGCCGTGGCGGTGCCGGCGACCGGCAACGCGAAAGCAGCAGCAATGGCGAAACAGAGGGCGCGATGGAGGGTTATGGCGTTCATGGGATTCTCCTTGGAAGCGGGCGGGTTGACATCCCTGTGAGGGGGAGTGGGTCCTTCCACGCGTCGGAGACTGGCCCATCGGCCGGGCGGAGTGCAGGGACACGGGGTGACTTCACCGGGACATTCACTTCCACCTGCAGTGGAATCACGCCCTGCAGCGCTTGGAGCTCCTCCGGAAAGTCACCGGGAAACCGTGCGAAGTTGGTCCTTTCGCCAGGTAACGCGCCAGGTCGCGCCCGATCCGAGCGACGCCACTGGCTTGGACGCGAGGGGCGTCGGGGCGACGACGGGAGGCTCCCTGCTCGAGAATGCGGTCGCCTTCCGGTTTGTACGGTCGAGTCGAACTGTCTTTTGCCCGATTGCCCCGCGCCCGGATACTGCAGAGTACTTCGGAGTTTCCCGTGTGGCGCCGCCGCCTGGCGCCCTCCGTGGCTATGATGAACGCCTGACGGAAGCGCGTCCAAGTGAGTACCCCTGAATCCAGTACCAGTGGCCTTGACGGCGACGGCGTTCGAGCCGAACTGCAGCGCATCCTCGCCAGCGATGTGTTTTCCAAGGCGCCGATCCTCAGCCGTTTCCTGAGCTACCTGGTGCAGCTGCGGATCGATGGAGGAGATACGACGCCGCCCAAGGAATACACGATCGGCGTGGACGTGTTCGAGCGTGGCGCGGACTTCGATCCGAGGGTGGATACGATCGTGCGGGTACAAGCGCGCCGACTGCGCAAGCGCCTGTCGGGGTATTACGAAGATCGGGGCCGGAACGATCCCGTCCGCATCACGGTCCCGAAGGGTCATTATCAGGTCGAGATCGCCGACGCGGAGCAGGTCAAGCAAGGGCTGGACGAGCCACGAAACCCGCCCGAACCGCCTGCGGCTGGGTCCGGGACATCGGCGAGCGTGTTGGTGCGCCGCGAAGGCGCTGCCCCACGCCGGCGCTGGGCCGCGGGAATCGGGGTCGCCGTGCTGGTGGTTTTGATCGCCGGCGCGGTGTACTGGCGCTTCGCGTATCGCCAGGGCACGAAGGTCCGGCACACCGCGGCCGCCGCGGTTGTGTCGATGCCCGCCAGCCACGCCACGCCGCCATCAGCGCCGGCGCCTGTCGGATTGCCGGCAGCGGCGCCGATTCCCGAACAGTCGGTCGCGGTGTTGCCGTTCGTCAACGAGAGTGGCCAGAGCGACCAGCAGTTCTTCTCCGATGGTTTGTCGGAGGACCTGATCACCGCCATGTCGCAGTTCTCCGGCTTGAAAGTGATCAACCGCGATTCGTCGTTCCAGTTCCGCCATAGCCGGGACAGCATCCAGGTCATTGGCCAAAAGCTGGGGGTGGCGCATCTGCTGGAAGGCAGCGTGCAGCGGGCAGGCAGCGAGGTCCGGATCAGCGCGGAACTGGTCGATACCAATGATGGTCGCATCGTGTGGTCGCACCGTTATGACCAACCGTACGCGGACCTGTTCAAGCTGCAGGACGACATCACCCGGGCTGTCACGGCCGCACTGAAGACCCGATTGCTGGCCGGCGACGAATCCGCCAGGCAGACCGATCGCCCACGCAGCGGCAATCTTGCCGCCTACGACGCGATGCTGCGGGGCCGGTTCCTTGCCGACCGGGGAGACCAGACGGATTGGCAGACGGCAGCGCGTTACGAGGAACGCGCGATCCAGCTCGATCCGAACTACGCCTACGCGTGGGCGGAGCTCTCGCACA
>JBOHYX010000428.1:0-2369 GCA_050738115.1 Rhodanobacteraceae bacterium | reverse complement strand
TTTCCGCGCGCATCGCCGCAAGCTTCGCGCGCGTGGCGGCTTCACGACCCACCGTGCTGGATGCCGACGCCGGCGGGGCAGCGCGGCCCGGGACCAGCGCCGCCGGAAGCAGCATCAGCATTGAGGTCAGGGCCAGTGGCGCGGTGCGGAACATGGGTGGCGATTATCGCCGCGCAGGCACCTCGCAAGTCACCCGGACTTCCGTGCAATGGGAAAGGCGGCGGGTTGCGCTACGCTGGCGGGATGTGCGTGCTCGCGTTCGCCTTCCACGTCCACCCGCGCTGGCCACTCGTGTTGATCGGGAATCGCGACGAGGCGCACGCGCGGCCCTCGGCGTCGCTCGCGCGCTGGGAGGATGCGCCGGCTGTCATCGCGGGCCGCGATCTCGAGGCGGGGGGTACGTGGATGGGCATCGCCGAGCCGGATCGCGCGGCGGTCGTGACCAACGTCCGCGATCCCCGGGCGGCGCTCGACCGCGCCTCGCGCGGCCTGCTCGTCGCCGATTTCCTGCGCGGCAATGACACCGCCGCGCAACACGCCGCGACGCTGGAAGCCGATGCCACGCGCTATCGCCCGTTCAACCTGCTGTTGTTCGACCGCGCGGATGCGTGGTTCGTGTCCAATCATCCCGGCGTGCGCGCCCGCCGTGTGGCCGCGGCCGTGCATGGGCTCTCCAACGGCGACCTGGACGCGCCGTGGCCGAAGGTGCGGCGCACCACGCAGGTGCTCCGACACTGGATCGAAGCGGGCGAGTCCGGATTCGCGCCGTTGTTCGCCGCGCTCGCCGATGAAACCGTCGCGCCGGACGCCGAGCTTCCCGACACCGGCGTCGGTCTCGACCTCGAGCGCAGGTTGTCGCCGGTGTTCGTGCGCAGCCGTCTGTACGGCACCCGCGCGACCACGTTGATTGCGCTCGACGACAGCGGTCACGGCTGCATCGTCGAGCATCGCTTCGGGTCCGACGGCGTGGCGCTGGGGGAAGCCGAGCTGACGTTCGGTGCCAACGCGGTCGGGTGAGCCGCGCTTCGATTGTGGTATTGATGCGCCGACACACGCGCGTGGCCATCGCGGGATCGTTGAAATCTTGTCATTCCGGGGCCACCGCGGACTTCATCGGCGGCGGAACCCGGAATCCAGCTTCTGTTGCAATTGACGGGAAAGCTGGATTCCGGGCTCTGCCCGCGGTAAAGCTGCGGGCAGCCCTGGAATGACGAGGCGGGGAATTGCAACGGTTCGCGAAGGGTGCGCCTCCGCCGGAACGATTCGTCAGCCGGACGCAGAAGCTGCTGGCGCCGGGGCTGCTTCCGCACGGAGTCTGGGCGCCTGCCCGAGCAGCAGCGCCCGGATGCTGCGCAATTTGTCCTTCAACGCGCGCTCGTGCTCGGGCCCGATCCGGATCATCAGCTTCTGGCCCACCGACAGCGACTGCCAAGTCGGATCCGCGAAGTCGTAGAGGCCGTTCTGCGCCGGCACCAGCGCCACCGGCCCCTGCGCGTTCGGCGCCGCCAGCAGGTTGTCGATCGCCTTGATCAGGCGATCGTTGAAATGGCCCTGCGGAAAGCCGAGCTGACGATACGCCTGCTGGAACAACGGGTACCAGTGCACGTACCACGTCACCAGGGTGCGCGCCGGCACCGCTTCGATGATCTTCATGTACGCGTCGTAACGCGCGTAGTTTTTCGCGTCCAGCACCGGCTGGCTGCTCGAAGTGTCGACCGCGAACGCGGTGCCCGGCGTCCGCAGTGGCACGATGTTCGCGCCGATCGCGTGGCGCGGCAGGGCGTCGACGGTGGCCACGATGTGCGGAATCAGCGCACGCCGTATCAGCAGGTTCCCCAGTCCCTTGGCGCCCGGAATCGCTTCCAGCGCCTCGACGACGGCCTGGTCACTGTTGTCCAGCGGCGGCAGTGGGGTGGTCGCCGCGGGCGCCGGGCCGGTCTGGGCCTCGCTGATCGGATGTTCGGCGGGCGCCGGTGCCGTGCTTGCCTTGGCCGGCGCCGAAGGTGCCGGGCCGTGGCGCGAGAAGTCGACGCCCGGCAGGCGCGTAAAATACCACCACGCCGCCACCGCGACGATGATGATCACGATGATCGCGCCGGCGATCTTGGCCCATGCCGAATGCTGTCGTGTCACGTCACCCCCCGGAACCCGAGAATATCAAAATTGGACGCGCGCGACCGGGAATGGTTCCGTCAGACGAACGGATCGACGCCGATCCATGGACGCTGCAACAGGTCAGCGGGCGGTATTCGACTCGAGTATCGCATGTGCATAAAGGATGCGGAGCGACGATACATCGCGAGGGCTGCCGGGACTTGTCATGCACGGCCTTCGTCGCGCGCCATCTCCGCACGGCGGATCATTTGCTG
>JBOHYX010000427.1:0-2369 GCA_050738115.1 Rhodanobacteraceae bacterium | reverse complement strand
CCCTATTACCACCGGCGCGGCGACCTGTTCCGGGGGATAGGGCTCCCTCATCGTTTGACCGCTCGAATCGAACCAGTCTGGATAGCGGCCGGTGTTCACGAGCTCGATGCCGATCGAGCGTTCGTTGTGGCCACGGACGTGGTGCGCGATCCGGTCGTCGGGCACGTACCGCAGCACGCTGCCATCGCGGTCGACGTAGTAGTGGCCGCTGTTGCCGGTTTCGTCGGCGTGCAACACGCTTTCGCCGTACGCGCGCGCCGTCGCGAGATCCGGCAATTCGGTGCAGTGGATCACCACCAGGTCGATCGCTTCGACCGGCCGCCGTTGCAAACGGTCGACATATGGCAGCGGTTGTTCACGAATTACGAGCGGACATTCCATCGCGTGAGTGTCGCACGGAACGGCATGGATGCGCCGGTCGCCTGTTACGCTTTCCCGTCTCCTCGTCTCCCCGTCTCTCCGCCCCCATGCCCGGCCACGTCATTCTCTCCCACGGTACCGACAGCGGCCCCGGTGCGACCAAAGTCAGTGCGCTCGCGCGGGTGGCGGAGTCGCTCGGGTGGACCGCGTTGCGGCCCGATTACCGGCAGGACGACGCGCCCGGCCTCGCCCGTTCGGTTGCGCCGCGCGTCGACCGCCTGGTCGCGGCCATGCGCGGCGCCGCGCGCCCATTGATACTCGTGGGCTCGAGCATGGGTGCGTTCGTGTCAGGACTGGCTTCGCTGCAGGCGCGGTGCGATGGCCTGTTCCTGATCGCGTTGCCGGTCGAGATTCCGGAGTGTCCCCGGTTCGACGCGGTGCGCGGCGTGCCCGGCATGCTGGTGCACGGCTATCGCGATGACCTGTGCCCGGTCGACGCGGCCGTGGCGTTCGCGCGTGCACGCGCCATGCCGTCATTGCTGGTCGATGACGATCACCGACTCGCGAACCACGTCGCCCTGCTCGAATGCGCATTCCGGTCGTTCCTGAAGACCGTGGCTGCGTAATCCGTGCCGACGTTTTTCGCGACCTGCCCCAAGGGGCTGGAATACCTGCTGCGCGATGAACTCGCCGCGCTGGGCGCCAGCGCCCACGAAATGCTGGCGGGAGTGCGCTTCGAGGGCGACTTCGAACATGCTTATCGCGCCTGCCTGGAATCGCGCCTGGCGAGCCGCGTCCTGCTGCCGCTCGCTGACTTCGAAGCCGCCGACGCGGACCAGCTTTACGCGGGCGTGGGCGCGATCGACTGGGCCGCGCACCTCGCGCCCGATGCGACGCTCGCGGTCGATGCAACCGGCACCGGCGGCGCGATCACGCATTCGGGTTTTGCCGCGCAGAAGGTGAAGGACGCGATCGTCGACCAGTGCCGCGAACGCTTCGGCGTGCGCCCGAGCGTGCGCCCGGATCGTCCGGCCGTGCGCGTCAACCTGCGCCTGCACCGCGGTCGCGCGACCCTGTCCGTCGACCTTTCCGGTGAACCGCTGCACCGGCGCGGCTGGCGCCGCGGGCAGGGTGAGGCGCCGCTGAAGGAAAACCTCGCCTGCGCGATGCTGCTGCGCGGGCGCTGGCCGGATATCTACATGCAGGGCGGGGCGCTGGTCGACCCCATGTGCGGTTCGGGTACCTTGCTGATAGAAGCCGCATGGATGGCGGCGGGCGTGGCGCCGGCGTGGCAGCGCGAGTATTTCGGGTTCCTCGGCTGGCGTGGCCATGACGCGGCATCGTGGCAGCGCCTGCGCGAAGCGGCGCACCAGCGTGCGCTCGAAGGGCTGCGCGGCCTGCGCGCGTGCTTTTTTGGCAGCGACAGCGATCCCGCCATGGTCAACATCACGACGCACAACCTGCAGAACGCGGGTGTCGCGGGCTTCGTCAGCCTCGGCCGGCGCGCGGCCGAACACCTCGATCCGCCGCGTGGTTTCGCGACCGGCCTCGTGATCACTAACCCGCCGTACGGCGAACGGATGGGTGATGCCGCAACGTTGCCGGCGCTGTACGGATCCCTTGGCCAGCGCCTGCGCGACGGCTTTGCGGGGTGGCGCGGGGCCGTCCTGACCAGCGAACCGGATCTTGAGCGCGCGCTGCGCCTGCGCGCCGACAAGCATTACGTGCTGTTCAACGGCGCAATCGAATGCCGCCTCGGCGTTTACGACATCCGCGCGGCTGCGCCGGATGACGCGTCGACACCGCTTGCGCCCGGCGCCCGGATGGTTGCCAATCGGATCCGCAAGAACCTGCGCAACCTGCGACGCGGCTTGTCGCGCGACGGTGTGACCTGCTTTCGCGCCTACGACGCCGACCTGCCGGAATACGCCGCGGCGATCGATGTCTATCACGGCTGGCTGGACGCGACGAATCCGGCGGCCACGAGGTCTCCGGCTGATGGAGCGCCC
>JBOHYX010000426.1:0-2372 GCA_050738115.1 Rhodanobacteraceae bacterium | reverse complement strand
CCGCATGCAGCAGCGGCTACTACGTTGCGAGCGGCAAGGGGAGCAAAAGCAGCCCGTACGTGTACCAGCAACTGCTGTACCCCGGTACTTCGATCCCCTACAACTACAACGCAATCTACAACGCAATCCAGTTTGGCTATGCGGTTCTGCCGGACAGCGAACCGGTCGCCAACGAAAGCGCGAAATCGCTGAACCCGGCGTCAGGCAATCCCGTGCCGTGGCCGATCACGTACAAGCTGACGATCTCGCCGGCCGGCCTCCTCAATTTCGCATACAGCTACAACAACGGCGCGTTCCAGCCGGTGCTGACCGACTTCAACATCGCCACCGCGAACGGGCCGATTCCTGCATCGCTGCGGTTCGGTTTCTCGGCCGGCACCGGCGGCGACAACAACGTCCACGAGATCACCTGTTTCACTGCGTCGCCACTGCAGTCCAACAGCAGCGTCGCCGGCAACACGGTGACCGGTAAGGTCCAGGGCGCGGTCCAGTTCTTCTTCGCCTCGTATTCGCAGAACAACTGGTGGGGATCGCTGGTCGCCGACCCGCTGGTCATCGACGCGAGCGGCAACCTTGACATAGGTACCGCCGCCACCTGGGATGCCAAATGCGTGCTGACCGGCAATGGCCAGGGCGGGACGGCGCCTTGCGACACAATGACCGAAGCCGACGGAACCGATCCGACCGGGATTTACGAGCCACCGTCGCAGCGCACGCTGTTGACTTCGAACGGGCTCGGTGCGGGCGATGGTGTGACGCTGGCGTGGAACAACCTCGGCACGGCGGAACAAAACGCGCTGAACGTGCCCAATACCAACAACCCACAAGATGCGACGCCTGGCCAGAACCGTGTGGCGTGGCTGCAGGGTTACCGCAATGTCGAGCAGTTGTACGGCGGCAACAGCAGCGCCACGCCGCCGGTGTCGGCGTGTTCCAGCACGCCCGTGGCGAGCCCGCCGTGCGATTTGCGCGCGCGCACCTACGTGCTGGGCGACATCATCAATTCCAGCCCGACTTTCGTCGGTGCGCCCGGGCCAAGTTCACAACCCGACGTGTTCACCGACAAGTTCGACGGCGCGGCCGACCCGGATCCCGAAGACGCAACCGGCGCGCAGAGTTACAGCGCGTTCGCGGCCGCCAACCTCGAGCGCCTGAACCTGGTGTACGTGGGCTCGAACGACGGCTTCGTGCACGGGTTCGAGGCGGGCGCCAACAACAGCGATGGCAGCTTCAACAGCACAGACAACGACGGCAAGGAAGTCGTCGCCTACATGCCGTACGACGTGCTGATGGACAAGGCCGTGAACCTTTCCAATCCGCTGTACCAGCACGACTATCTCGTGGACGCGACGCCGGGCGTGGGCGACGTGTTTTACGGCAGCGACTGGCACACGTGGCTGGTCGGCGGCGTGGGTTCCACCGGCGACGAGATTTACGCGCTGGACATCACCGACCCGACCAGCTTCTCGGCGTCGGACGTGATCGGTGACTGGGACAACACGTCCGCGGCCCTTGACGATGCGAGCGGCGTCAATCATCTCGGCGCCACCGTCGGCACGCCCACCATCGCCCGCATGCACAACGGCGACTGGGCGTTCATCTTCGGCAGCGGCCTGCAGCCGGCGCCCGCCACCGGCGCACCCGCGCAGCCGACCGAGGGCGTGTACATCGGCCTGATCGACCCGACCACCGGGAGCGTGAGCTTCCAGTTCCTCGATACCGGCGCGGAGCCGACCGGTGCGCAGAGCTGCACCGTGCCTCAGCCGCCACCGCCGGCAGGCACACCGGCGCCGCCGCCGGTCGTTTGCCCGGGCGGCATTGCATACGTGTCGTGGGTCGACCTGGATGGTGACGGCATCGCCGACTACCTGTACGCCGGCGACACCCAGGGCCGCGTCTGGCGCTTCGACGTGAGCAGCAGCAGCCCCGCCAATTGGGCGGTGTCCAAGTTCGGCAACGCGGGGCCGACGCCACTGTTCGTGGCCGAAGACGCTTCCGGCAATGCGCAGCCGATCACCACTTCCATCCTGTCGCTGCAGGTGACGACCGGCCTCGTGACGCGGGAAATGCTGTTCTTTGGTACCGGCCAGGAAATTCAGCAGTCATCGACCGCGTCGACGACCTATGCCAAGGACACGCAGACGTTCTATGGCATCTGGGACTGGAACATGGCCAAGTGGAACGCGAAATCCACTACGACATTTGCGTCGTTGTCTGGGCCTCAGTCCTTCACGCGCGCCAACCTGCTGGAGCAAAAGGCAACGCAAGCGAGCCCGACCGCCCCGCGCATTCTCTCGACGACCGCCACCGTTTGCTGGGACGGCGCCCCGCCATCGGAGTCGTGTGCAACGCAGAACCAGTACGGCTGGCTG
>JBOHYX010000425.1:0-2372 GCA_050738115.1 Rhodanobacteraceae bacterium | reverse complement strand
AATCCACGGTGTCCGCACTTGCAACGCTGGCCTCGGAGACCCATGCGGTCATCGCCTACAAGGTAGCGAAGGGCGACACGCTGGCGTCGATCGCGCGCAAGTATTCGGTGAGCGTGGCGGATCTGCGCAAGTGGAACGACGTGCACGGTGACACGCTGAAAGTGGGACAACTATTGCAGGTGGCGGTGTCCTCGCGGTGACGCGCGGCGCGGTCCCGCCGCGCGGTCGCCAGCGCGCACGCGTGCGTTGGCGGGTCGCGTGACCCCAAGGCCGACATGTGCCACGAAGGTGCTGCGGTTGGCCGGCCCGCATCCGCAGCCATCGACGGTGCGCGCCGGCTTGCCACAAGTCTCGGCGGTTCCGCCATAATCGCGCGAATTCCCACTCACGCTTTTACGTCACCGGTAGCCCGTTCATGTCCGCACGTTCGTTGAGTCTGCTGTTTGCGTCATGCCTGCTTGCCTTTGCCGTTGCCGCTACCGCGGCCGCCACCAGGAAAACCACCCGTCATCACGAAACTCGCGCCAAGGCGTCCGGCCCGGCGCTCATCGTGCGTGGCGACCAGGTCAGCACCGAAGGCCTCGTCGATTCGGTCGCGAAAGCCTTCGACGCGACCGGCGATGGCCACCTCGACGTGCAACCGTTCAACACCATCGACGGCATCGACCAGGCGCTGGCGGGCCAGGTCGACATGGCCGCCAGCGCCCGGCCGGCCTACGCCGGGCGCCCGCAGGAGGCCGGACTCACCTTCACGCCGGTGGCATGGGATGCGCTGGTGATGATCACCAACGCCTCCAACCCGGTGAGCAACCTGACGCTGAAGCAGATCCACGACATCTACTACGGCCAGATCAAGAACTGGTCCGAGGTCGGTGGCCCCAATGCGCCGATCGACCTCGATGGCGTCGCCTCGCCGCTGGACGGCGTGCAGTTCAGTTTTCGCCGATTGATCCTTGGCAACGGCGACAGCACGGTCGCGGTGCCGCGCCTGTTCATCAACATCGACTCGCTGCAGTCGGAAGTGGCGCTGGACGGCAAGGCCTTGGCGGTGTCCACGCTGGCGCACGCGCGTCGCCAGAAGGACATCAAGATCATCCCGATCGAAGGCGTGACACCCAGTCTCGCCACGCTCGAGAACGGCAGCTATCCGCTGCCCATCACGATTTATCTCGCCTACAAGCCGGACAGTCCCAAACTCGCGACCATCCAGAAGTTCCTTGCGTTCCTCGCCGCTCCGCAGGCCGATGAAATCCTGCGCAGCCACGATATCCTGCCGTATGCGCAGGCGGCCGTCCTCAACGCCGTCAGCGAGAAGGACCGGATCGATGCGCTGGGCGCGAAGATGGTCGCCGAAGGCCTGCCGCCTGCCTACGCCCCGGGCAACGAGTTCGCGAGGCTCGCGGCGCAGTGGGGCCCCGCCGAGCTCGCGCGCACCGCCGCGCTGCAGCGGGTCGCCGCAAGCCAGGTCGCGGCCGCGGATGCCCAGCGCGTCGCGCTGAGCCAGGCGGCGGGGGTCGATCCGTCGACCGCGGCCGGCAACGCAGCGCCCCCGCGGGTGGTCGACTACACCGTGGTGAGCGGCGACACGCTCTCGAAGATCGCGCGCGCGCACTCGGTGAGCGTCGAGGATCTGCGCAAGTGGAACGACCTCCACAGCGACATGCTGAAGGTGGGTCAGGTATTGAAGGTGTCGCCGTCGCACGGCAGCGCGAAGGCGGGCGGCGTCGGCTGCACCGCGACGTGCTGACGCCGCACGGTCGCGCCGCCGATGGCGCGGGCCATGATGGCGCCGGCGTGACAGCGCGCGCGGCCGGGTTGTCTACAATGCCCCGATGCGCATCGCGTCCTGGAACGTCAATTCGCTGAAGGTGCGGTTGCCGCACGTCGAAGCGTGGTGCCGCGAGGCGCAGCCCGACGTGCTGGCGTTGCAGGAAACCAAGCTCGCCGACGACAAGTTTCCCCGCGAGGCGATCGAGGGCTTCGGCTACCGCGTCGCGTATTCGGGGCAGAAGACCTACAACGGCGTCGCGATCCTCGCGCGCGATCCGATCGAGGACGTGGTCGCCGGCGTGCCCGGCCTCGACGACCCGCAGCGGCGCGTTCTGGCCGCGACCGTCGGCGGCGTGCGCATCGTCGACCTGTATGTCGTCAACGGCCAGAGCGTGGGCAGCGACAAGTACGCCTGGAAATTGCAGTGGCTCGCCGGGGTCACGCGTTATCTGCGCGACGAGTTGCAGCGTCACGACAAAGTGGTCGTACTCGGCGACTTCAACGTCGCGCCGGATGATCGCGACGTGCACGACCCCGAGGCGTGGCGCGGGCAGATCCTGTGTTCGGAGCCCGAGCGCGCGGCGCTGCGCGGGATGTTCGAT
>JBOHYX010000424.1:0-2374 GCA_050738115.1 Rhodanobacteraceae bacterium | reverse complement strand
AATTCACCGCGCGTGGACTGCCGGACCAGCACAACGAGTTGTGGAAATACACGGCGCTGCGCGCGCTTCTGCAGCGCACCTATGCGGCGCGCGACGACACGGCGTCGGCTCGCGCCGTAGATGCGTCCATGTGGGCGATCGCTGGGGTGGACGGGCCGTGCGTGGTGTTCGTCAACGGCGTATTCCGGGCGGATCTTTCGAGCCTTGACGCGTTGCCGGACGGCGTCACGGCGCGTTCCCTTGCAGTGGCGCTGGCCGATGCGCCGGAGCCGCTGCGCTTCCTGCTGGACCGGCGGCCGGACGACCACGACGATGGGTTCACGCTGCTGAATCGGGCGCTCGCCGCGGACGGCCTGGTGCTGAACGTCGCGGCAGGGATACGCGTCCAGCAGCCGCTGCGCATCGTGCACGTCGGCCTCGCCGCGACATCCGCCACCGCCTGGCACCTGCGCAGCCTGATCGAGATGGGTGAGGGCGCGCATCTCGAATTGATCGAGCAGCACGTGGGCGAGGAGAAGACCGGTCACCTCGCCAACTTGGTGCGAACTTGCGCGCTGCACGAAAACGCCAGCCTCGACTGGACCGTGGTCCAGCGGGCCGGAACCGACGCAACACTGCTCAGGCGCAGCGACTTGCTGGTGCATGACGGCGCCAACGCAGCCTTCCATGCCCTCGAGTTGGGCGGCAGGCTGGCCCGCCATGAACTGCGCGTGGACCTCGCCGGTTCGCGCTCGTGTTTTGACAGCCGCGGCGCGTTCGTCCTGAATGGTCGCCGTCACGCGGATACCGAGGTGCTGGTGACGCATCGCGGTCGCGACACCCGCAGCGATGCGTTGTGGCGCGGCGTGGCCATGGACCGCGGGCGTGGCGTCGTGCACGGTCGCATCCTGGTGCTGCCGGGTGCGGATGGCGCCGATGGTGGCTTCTACAACAAGAACCTGCTGCTGTCGCCGGACGCGGAAATCGATACGCGCCCCGCGCTCGAGATCTACGCCGACGAGGTCAAGGCCAATCACGGCGCCACGGTCGGCCAGCTCGACGAGAACGTGCTGTTCTACCTGCGCTCGCGCGGCATCCCGCTGGAGCTCGCCAAGCGGATCCTGGTGCGCGCGTTCTGCTCGGAGGCGTTGGACGGGATCGAGCCCGCGCCGCTGCGCGAGCACTGCGAAACGCTGCTCGCGAGCCAGTTGCCGGAGCTTGCGTCATGAGCGTTGCGGCGAAAGAAGCGGCACGCGCGCCGGTTGACTGGGCGAAGGTGCGCGCGGACTTCCCGATCCTCAGGCGCAGCGTGCATGGCAAGCTGCTGGTGTACCTCGACAGCGCGAACACCGCGCAGAAGCCGCGCCAGGTGATCGAGGCGGTGGACACCTTCTACCGCGAGCACAACGCGAACGTGTCGCGCGCGGTGCACCAGTTGAGCGAAGAGGCGACGGCCGCTTACGAAGGCGCGCGTACGAAGCTCGCGGCGTTTCTCGGTGCCAACCACCGCGATGAGATCGTACTGACTTCGGGTACGACGATGGCGACCAATCTCGTCGCCTACAGTTACCTGTTGCCGCGTCTGAAACCGGGCGATGCAGTGCTGGTCACGGCGATGGAGCACCACGCCGACATCGTGCCGTGGCAGTTGATCGGCAAGCTCACTGGCGCGCATCTCAAGGTCGCGCCGATCAGCGAGTCCGGCGAGTTGATCGTCGAAAAATTCATTGAGGCGCTCACGCCCGAAGTCAAGTTCGCGGGCGTCACGCACGTTTCCAACGTGCTCGGCACCATCAACCCGGTGAAGGAATTGGCGCGCGAATGCCGCAGGCGTGGCATTCCGTTGCTCGTCGACGGCTCGCAGGCCGCGCCGCACCTGCCGTTGAACGTCAAGGCCATCGGCTGCGACTTCTACGTCGTCACCGGCCACAAGATGTGTGGTCCGACCGGCACCGGCGCGTTGTGGGCGCGGCGGGAAGTGCTCGAATCGATGCCGCCCTTCTTCGGTGGCGGCGAAATGATCCGCACGGTGACGTTCGAGGACACGACCTTCGCCGATTCGCCGCACAAGTTCGAGGCCGGCACGCCCAACACGGCGGGGTTCGCCGGGCTCGGCGCCGCCATCGATTACCTCACCGGGATCGGAATGGCCAACGTCGCCGAGCGCGAACGCGAGCTGCTCGAGTACGCGACCCCGCGTCTCGAGGCGGTGCCGGGGCTGCGGATTTTCGGCCACGCGCCCAACAAGGCAGCCGTGATTTCGTTCCAGATCGACGGCGTGCACGCGCATGATCTGGCCACGCTGCTCGACCAGGAGGGCGTGGCGGTGCGTTCCGGGCACCATTGTGCGCACCCGCTGATGCAGTTCTACGGCGTCGCCGGAACCTGCCGCGCG
>JBOHYX010000423.1:0-2400 GCA_050738115.1 Rhodanobacteraceae bacterium | reverse complement strand
ACAGCAAGCCGGGACACTGGACGCACAGGCCACGGCGCACGATTACACGGTTGCCATCGCGGCCGGGCAGACGCTGGACGTCAATCTCGTCACGCACGATCCCAAGGTGCATTTCAGGGTTGCGGACCCGGCCAAGGGCCAGACGCTGGTCGACAGCGCCACCACGAGTACGACGACCTGGTCCACGCCGGTGGCGGTCGCCACGAACTACACGATCAGCGTGTATGCCGATCCTTCCGCGATGCCGCCCGGCAGCCGCGCGGGCTACGTCCTGCAGGTCGGCCACTACACCGAAGGCAACGCGCAGGCGCCGGCTGCCGCGGGCAGCACCACGTCGCAACCGGCATCGACTTCCACGGCGACGCCGGCCGATACGACGAACGGCGCGCACTGACGGTCGAGGGCCGTTGGTCCGTGGCATATTGACCGTGCCTTCCGGCACGGTCACGCGCACCACAGCATCATTAAGCTCGCAGGCTTTCCACGGGGAACCTGCTGATGCGCCCATCCGTCTTCGCGGCGATTTTCGCCGCCGCCCTTCTGTCGGGGTCCGCCGCCGCGCCTGCGGCCAGTCCCGCCAAGGCTGACAAACCCGCCGCAGCCACGTCCGGCTTCGAGCTGCCGCCGCTTCCGGCGGCCGTGGACAGGGACCAGTCCGCCGTCGTTGACGGCCATGCCTTGAAGTACACCGTCGACGTGGGCTGGCTGCCGGTGCGCGACGACAGGGGCAAGGCCATCGCGCAGGTCGTCTATACCGCGTACACGATACCGGGCAAGCACCGGCCGGCGACCTTCGCCTTCAACGGCGGGCCGGGTGCGTCTTCCGTGTTCCTCAATTTCGGCGCGATCGGGCCGAAGATCGTGAGTTTCCGCGTCAATGGCGATACGCCCTCCGAACCGGCGACGCTGCACGACAATCCCAGCACCTGGCTCGGCTTCACCGACCTCGTCTTCATCGATCCGGTCGGCACCGGCTACAGCCGATCCCTGGTGGGCGACAAGCAATCGACCAAGGACTTCTACTCGACCGACGCCGACATCCATTACCTGTCGCAGATCGTCTACGACTGGCTCGTGAAAAACGGCCGCATGGAGTCGCCCAAGTACATCACCGGCGAAAGCTACGGCGGCTTCCGCGGTCCGCGCATCACCCATTACCTGCAAACGCGACTCGGCGTCGCGATGAACGGCATGGTGCTGGTGTCGCCGTACCTCGATCCGATGGCGTGGATGACCACCCTGCCCTCGATCGCCGCCGCGCACCTCGAGCGCGAAGGCAAGCTCACCGCCGCGAACATGGCGCCGATCATCGCGTACACCCGCGGCGAGTACGCCGAGACGTTGATGAAGGGCCGCTCGGATCCCGCCGCCTACACCGCGATGATCAGGAAAGTGACCGAGCTCACCGGGCTTGATCCCACCTTCGTCGAGCAGTCCGGCGGGCGGCTGGAAACGCAGGCGTACCTGCGCGAGGTGTACCGGTCCGAGGGCAAGCTGGGCAGCCGCTTTGACTCCAATTTCACGGCGTGGGATCCGTTCCCGTACGCACCGCGCCAACGCAGTGGCGACCCCATCCTCAACGGGATCACCGCCCCGACCACCACCGCGATGGTGCACTTCGTGACGCAAACGGTCGGCTGGAAATTCGACGGGCAGTACCAGACGTTGAATTACAAGGTCGGCCGGTTGTGGCACGACGACGACGATGCGGGACAAGGGTCCGTCAAGCAACTGCGCGAGTCCGTCGCCAACGATCCCAACTTGCGCGTGCTGATCGCCCACGGCTGGGATGACTTGTCGTGCCCGTTCATGGTTTCCGTACCCGCGGTGGACCAGATGCCGGCGATGGGCGACCCGACCCGCGTCGAGGTCAAGGAGTACCCCGGCGGACACATGTTCTACGCGCGCCCGGCGAGCGATGCGATGTTCGTGAAGGACGTGCATGCGTTGTTCGACGCACGTACAGGAACCCGTAGCTGACCGCCACGCGCGGTGCGGTCGCATGCACTCACGGCAAAAAATCAATGCGCGTCGGCTATGGAGCGTGCTGGTGTCGATCCTGCTGGCTTGCGTGGCATCGACCAGCGGCGCGTGGGCGCAGGATGCGCCCGCGCCGTACCACGTGATCGGATACGCAATGGACTGGAACCCGGCGCACGATCGCCAGCTCCAGGACATCGACACGCTCATTTTTGCCTTCGCCACGATTCGCGATGGTCGCGTCACGCTGGACGACTCGGCAGCAAGGCACCTCCAGTCCCTCGTTGCGCTCAACGGGCGCGACCCGAAACTGAAGGTCGACATCTCCGTCGGCGGCTGGGGCGCGGGCGGCTTTTCCGAAGCCACCAGCACCGCGGAAGGCCGCGAGCGGTTCGCCGAAAGCGCGACGCAACTCGTGGT
>JBOHYX010000422.1:0-2418 GCA_050738115.1 Rhodanobacteraceae bacterium | reverse complement strand
CCGCGCAGCGGCGACCGCGCATCCAGCAGCGCCAGCAGGTCCGCGATCAGCGGGCGCAACGCGGCGGGCGCATGGAATGCCGCCGCGGCCATGCGCGGATTCGTGCCCAGCCGCAGCATGGCGCGCCCGTCCGGCGTGATGCGCAGGTCGCCATCCAGCGCCCCGAGCCGTTGCAGCAGGTCGCGCGCCTGCGCGAGTGCGCCCGCCGGCGGCGGATCCAGCCAGCGCAGCGCGGTAGCCGCATCCGCGCCCGCCCCCCAGCCCGCGAGCTCGAGCGCGAGGCCGGACAGTTCGACCTGCGCGATCTCCGGCGTGCGTGATGGTTCCAGCCGCCGGCTTTCCGGCCACAAGCGGTACGTCGATCCGGGTGCGACGCGGCCCGCGCGCCCGGAGCGCTGGTCGGCCGAGGCGCGCGAGATCGTGGCCGTCTGCAGTCGCGTGAAACCCGAATTCGGGTCGAAGCGCGGCTCGCGCGCGAGTCCGGAATCAACCACCGCGCGTATGCCTGGCACGGTGATCGAAGACTCGGCGACATTAGTGGCAAGGATGACGCGACGAACGCCCGGGTCGGCGGGCGCCAGTGCGGCCTGTTGGTCGGCCAGCGGGAGTTCGCCGTGGACGGGGAGGATTTCGACTCCCTCTCCCCCGCGCAGTTTTACCGCTCGCGGGAGGGGGGAAGCGTTCAGCATCCGCTGCGCCTGCGCGATCTCCCGCCGCCCCGGCAGGAACACCAGCACGTCGCCGTCGGTTTCGGCGAGCGCCTGCTCCACGACGCGGCGCAGGTGCGCGAGGGCATCCTCGCCGCGCCGTGCCGCCGGATAATCGATGCGTACCGGAAACGCGCGGCCTTCGCTGCGTACGACCGGCGCATCCAGCCACTGCGCGACGCGCGCGCCGGCGAGCGTCGCCGACATCACCAGGATGCGCAGGTCCGGCCGCAGGCTGGATTGCACGTCCAGCGCCAGCGCGGCGCCGAGGTCGCCGGCGAGGTGCCGTTCGTGGAATTCGTCGAACATGACCGCACCGACGCCCGCCAAGGCCGGATCGTCCTGCAGCTTCCGCGTCAGGATGCCTTCGGTCACGACCTCGATGCGCGTCGCATCCGACACGCGCGATTCGAAGCGGATGCGATAGCCGATCGTCTGCCCGACCGCCTCGCCGCGTTGCGCGGCCATGAATGCGGCGGCCGCACGCGCGGCGATCCGGCGCGGCTCCAGCATCACGATCCTGCCGCTCGCGAGCCACGTTTCGCCCAGCAGCGCCGGCGGCACCTGCGTGGTTTTCCCTGCGCCGGGTGGCGCCTCCAGCACCAGCCGCGGATGTGCGGCGAGCGACGCGCGGATGCGCGGCAACAGCGGAGAGACCGGAAAATCGAAGGCGTCCACGGACATCGCCGCATTGTAGGCGTCGGCCGCGGCGCGGCCGAAAGCCGGAAGTTGCGCGCCGTCGTGACGACGATGAGGTTTGTTACGCTCTGCCGAATCCCGGATCCCGAATCCCGAATTTGCCATGCACCTGATCGACATCGGCGCCAACCTCACGCACGAATCGTTCCGGCACGATGTCGACGTGGTACTGGAACGCGCCCGCGCGGCGGGCGTGGAGCAGATGATCGTGACCGGTGCGTCGTGCGCGGGCAGCGAGCAGGCGCTGGGTCTGGCGCGCGCGCACCCCGGCACCCTGTACGCGACCGCGGGCGTGCATCCGCACCACGCTGGCGATTACGGCGCGGCGGCGGATGCATTGTTGCGCGGGCTCGCGCGCGAACCGGAGGTCGTGGCGGTCGGCGAGACCGGGCTCGACTATTTCCGCGACCTGTCGCCGCGAGCGGCGCAGCGCGCGGCGTTCGAAAGACAGCTTGCGATCGCAGCCGACCTCGGCATGCCGCTGTTCCTGCACCAGCGCGACGCCCACGACGACTTCCTGACGATATTGAAGGCCGGGCGCGACGATGTGCCGGGCGTGGTGGTGCACTGCTTCACCGACGACAAGCGCGCGCTGTTCGATTACCTCGACCTCGATTGCCACATCGGCATCACCGGCTGGATCTGCGACGAACGCCGGGGCACGCACCTGCGCGAACTGGTGCGCGCGATTCCGGCGAATCGCCTCCTCCTCGAAACCGACGCACCCTACCTGTTGCCGCGCGACATCCGGCCGCCGCCGGACCGCCGCAATCAGCCGATGTACCTCGCGCACATTTGCGAAGTCGTGGCACGCGAGCGCGGCGAGGCGGCGGAAACCACCGCCGCGAATGCGAGCGCGGCGACGCGCGCATTGTTCGGGGTGTCGGTGTAGGAGCGCGCCTGCGCGCGACCAAGCTTGCGACGCACCCGCGGCATCGGTCGCCGCCGGGGCGGCTCCTACAGAATCCGCCCCGCACGGATGCCAAGCGTCCAGCGCACCGGGCGCACTTGT
>JBOHYX010000421.1:0-2421 GCA_050738115.1 Rhodanobacteraceae bacterium | reverse complement strand
GTCATGGCTCCTGCGGCTCCGCAGTCTGTGCGGCGCCCGGCATGCGCCGATCATCGACGATCGCACGGCTTCGCGGAAAGTCGGGGAATGGAAGCCCGTTCTGGTTTTCCATGGCTGATTTCGCTCGGTGACCGGCTGCGCCCGACGAAGCGGTGATCAGGGATGATCGCATGGATACACTTCGCACCAACAACCCCACCAGCACGAACAGCAGCAGTGCCGCCCCGCCGGTGTGCGCGACCGCGACCCACAGGGGCAGCCCCAGCGTCACGTTGCCGATCCCGAGCAGCACCTGCGCGACCAGCAGCAGCGCCAGCGCCGCGCCGTGCCAGCGCAGGCCCGCGCGCCCGGCGCGGTGCGCGAGCCACAGCAGATACACGAACACCACCAGCGCACCGAATCGATGCATCATCTGGATCGCCGTGCGTGCCGCGGCATCCAGGATGCCGCCCTGGTAGTCGACGCCGATGCCGCGCCACAGGATGAAGCCCTGGTGGAAGTTCATCGTGGGCCACCATTGGCCCAGGCAGGTTGGAAACGCCGAACCGCCGGTCCCGCACGCCAGCGCCGCGTAATTGGCCGATGTCCAGCCGCCGAGGAACAACTGGCCGGCCAGCAGCACCACGCCGATCACCGTCGCGATCACCAAGCCCCTGCGCAAACCCGGGCCGGAGTGGTATTTCGGGACGCCATTCAGCGGAGCGGCCGCGTCGGTCACAACACTCCCTTGGCTCGGGCCCAGCGACAGGTACCACGCCATCCACGCCAGCAGCGCGAAAGTCGCCATGCCGCCCAAAAGGTGTCCCGTCACGACGATGGGCTTCAACAGCCACGTCACCGTCCACATCCCGAGCAGCGCCTGGAAACAGACCACCGCCAGCGCCAGCACCGCGATCCGCCGCCAGCCGGCGCCTCGCCAGAAAATCACCATCGCCAGCAGCAGCGCCTCGCCGATCGCGGCGATCACGCTGGAGAACACGTAGGCCTGGTGCATGTACAGGGGGATGCCGATGCCGATGAGTACGATCCCTGCAATCACCAGCCCGAATCGCGACTTGCGCCCGAACGTCGCGACCAGCGCCTCGGCCAGCACCAGCAATCCCAGCATGCCGGCGGCGAACCGGTGGGTCTGCTCGCGCCACGCCCGGTGCACCTCGACCGGCCGCTCGGGAAACGCCTTGTCCGCCTTGGCGATCGCCGCCGGCGCCACCGGCCAGGTGATGCGCCCGTAACAGGTCGGCCAGTCCGGACACGACAGGCCGGCGTTCGACAGCCGCACGAAGGCGCCGTACATGATCAGGAACAGCGCGAGCACACAGGCCACCCAGGCGAGCGCACGAAGCGGCAACGGTGCGCTCGTCATCATCAGTGCACCGCCTTCACCAGGTCGCGGCGCAGGCCCGCCGCATCGAAACCCGCGGCGTAGCGCGTCAAGGCCTTGCCGTCAGGCGTCACCAGCACCGCGCTTACCGAATCGGGGGCCGTCGCGCGGAAGGCGTCCAGCGCGGCCGACGGCGTGCTCGCGAGCGTCCACGCGGCGGTGAACGCACGCGCCGCCGAGCCAGACGATGCGCCGTGGAACGCGGCAGGCTCGGCGCCGAGATACAACAACCGCAGCTTGTCCGCGTGCTGGCCGAGGCCGATCTGGGCGCGATGCACCAGGTCAAGCTTGCGCAGGCACTCTTCGGCACAATCCGGGCCCGGCAGCGCGACCAGCGTCCACACGGCATCCCCATTGCTGAACGCGAACGCCTTGCCGTCGGAAAGCTGCACGGGCACCGTCGCGAGGTTACGCTCGGGCTGGATGCGCGCGCCGTAACTGCGCGCGTTCGGTACCCAGCCGGTCAGGCCAAGGCCCAGCATCACCAGCACCGGCACCACGAAAATCGCCACGATAAGCAGGGCTTGCAAGCGGCGTCGATTCCGCAAATCCATCTCTATCTCATGCCTCGTCATCGGTAGGGGCCCCATCGCGTGGCTCGCGATGCAGCACGAAAAACAGCACGATCGCGACGACCGCGAAGCTGAACCACTGCAGCGCGTACGCGCGGTGTCGCGCGGGTGGCATCACGTTGGCGGTCCAGCTCCGGATGTAGGCGCTGTGCGGGTCGGGATCCGCCAGCAACACATGCGGATAGACCTCGGCGTGCAGGTCGGCCGCGATCTGCTGCGTGTCGATCCAGGTGACCAGTTTGGGCCAGGTTTTCTCCCGTACCAGCGGGTTGCCGCCCAGTTTCAGGCCTGGCAACGGCGGCGGCGCGTAGATCCCGGTGAGCGTCACCTGGCCATCCGAAATCGGCGGAAGGTCCGGCAAGCTTGTCGAGTCCGGGCCCATCTTGGCAAGAAATCCGAGGTTCACCAGCAGCACGTGCGCCGATGCGGAGGGCCGGAACGGGACGAATACCATCACGCCCAGCCGGC
>JBOHYX010000420.1:0-2423 GCA_050738115.1 Rhodanobacteraceae bacterium | reverse complement strand
ACCACGCTGCGCAACCGCATCAACGCGCTGGGCGTGTCCGAGCCCCTGATCCAGCAGCAGGGCCAGAATCGCATCGTGGTGGAACTGCCGGGCGTGCAGGATACCGCCGAGGCCAAGCGTGCGCTGGGTGCGACCGCGACGCTCGAGTACCACGCGAACGATCCGAGCGTGAACCCGGCCGAGGCGGCGCGCACCGGCAACGTGCCACCGGACGACCGCCTGTACTACATGAAGGACGGCACGCCGGTCGTGCTGAAGAAGCGCGTGATCGTGAGTGGTGACGAACTGGTCGACGCTTCGCAGGGTTTCGATCAGCAGACCGGCCAGCCGGACGTGAACGTAACGCTCAATTCGGCGGGCGCCCAACGGATGCTGGACTTCACGACCCAGAACGTCGGCAAGCGGATGGGCGTCGTGTACATCGAAACCACGCCCGTCGTGAAGCTGGTCGACGGCAAGGAAGTGCACAGCACCAAGACCACCGAAACGGTGCTGAACGACGCCGTGATCCAGGGCGTGTTCGGCAAGCAGTTCCAGACCACCGGGCTCACGCTGCAGGAAGCGCAGACGTTGTCGCTGATGCTGCGTTCGGGCTCGCTGGCGGCGCCGATGGACATCGTCGAGCAGAGCGTCATCGGCCCCAGCCTTGGCCAGGACAACATCAAGAAAGGTGACCGCGCGATCGTCCTGGGCCTGGCGCTGGTGCTGCTCTGCGCCGCGATCTACTACCGGCTGTTCGGGCTCGTGGCGGACATCGCGCTGGTGTTCAACCTGCTGTTGCTCGTCGCCGTGATGTCGATCGTCGGCGTGACGCTCACGATGCCGGGCATCGCGGGCATCATCCTCGCACTCGGCATGGCGATCGATGCCAACGTGCTGATCTGCGAGCGCATCCGCGAGGAATTGCGACACGGGTCGACGCCGCTGGCGGCGATCCGCACGGGCTACGAAAGAGCGTGGTCGGTGATTCTGGATGCCCACGTCACCCACCTGATTTCCGCGGTCGCGCTGATCGTCGTGGGTACCGGCGCGATCAGGGGCTTCGGCGTGACCCTGGCCATCGGCATCCTCATTTCGTTGTTCACCTCGGTGACGATGACCCACGCGATCACGGCGCTGATCCACGGCGGCCGTCACAGGAAACTCAAGACGCTGTGGGTGTGATCGCCCTGCGCAGCGGACGACCATCGTCACCCACACGTACGTAGCCAATCGCCATGGAACTCTTCCACCACGACCTCAACATCGACTTCCTCGGGCTGCGCAAGTTCAGCATCGTCGCTTCGGCGATCATGATCCTCATTTCAGTCTGGGCCATCACGGTGAAAGGCCTCAACTACGGCCTGGACTTCACCGGCGGCGTGCTCGTCCAGGTGACCTACGAGCACCCCGTGGACGTGGGCAACGTGCGCGCGGCGCTGACCAAGGCCGGCATCGATCGCGCGATGGTGCAGAGCGTCGGCGGCACCAGCGAATTCTCGATCCGCCTGCAGTTGCCCAAGCAGACCGGCAAGGTGAAGGAGAGTCCGGACAAGGTCGCGGGCGAAGTTTCCAGACGCGTGCTGACTGCGCTTGCGGTTGGGCATCCCGGCGTGAAACTCGCGCAGGCGCCCGATTTCGTCGGACCTGAAGTCGGCCATCAACTGAAGCAAAGCGGCGTCTACGCGGTGATCCTGGTCGTGATCTTCATCATGTTGTACCTCGGCGTGCGCTTCGAAAAACGCTTCGCGCTCGCCGCGCTCGCCAGCGAGGTCCACGATACGGTGATCACCGTGGGCATCATCGCGCTGGTGCAGCGCGAGTTCGACATGACCGTGCTCGCGTCGATCCTCGCGGTCGTGGGCTATTCGATCAACGACAAGGTGGTGGTGTTCGACCGCGTGCGCGAACTGTTCCGTCTGACCCGCAAGGCGAAATCGCAGGACATCCTCAACCGCGCGATCAACAGTACCCTGTCGCGTACCGTCATCACGGCTGGTTTCACGGCGCTGGCGATGGCCTCGCTGTACCTGTTCGGCGGCCCCGCGGTGTCCGGCTTCGCGATCACGATGCTGATCGGCATCCTGGTCGGCACGCTGTCGTCCATCTTCTTCGCGAGTCCGCTGCTGCTGTGGCTCGGCGTGTCGAAGAAGGACCTGATGCCGGTGACCAAGGAAAATCCGGAGCTGGCCAGGCGGCCGTAGACGGCGGACCGGTTGCGCGTGCGCGTGCGCGCGACCGCCGACAAGGGATTGTGACGCACATCGCGACATCGGTCGCCGGCGAGGCCGGCTTCTACGACGCAGATGGACCCGTCCCGTGGATTGTAGCGCGCGACCGGGACCACCACGATGCGAGCCGAACGACGGCGTACACCGGCACCGGTCGCCGGCGAGGCCGGCTCCTACGATGCAGATGGACCCGTCCCGTGGATTGTAGGAGCG
>JBOHYX010000419.1:0-2439 GCA_050738115.1 Rhodanobacteraceae bacterium | reverse complement strand
GGCGTGCTCCGCGCACGCGGGCACCGCAACATGGTTTCGGTGGATGTGAGCGAAGCCGCGCTGCAGAACGCGAAAGCCATGGGCGTTGCGGCGACGGTGGTCGCAACCGGCAGTGACGCGGCAAAGCGGCTCCGGCGAGCGGGTGGCGGCAGGCCCGTGGCCGTGCTCGACTTCGTCAACAACCGGGCCAGCTCGACGTTGGCGCTTGCGACGCTCGCGAACGGCGGAACGCTCGTCAGCGTGGGCCTGTTCGGTGGTGACCTCGGCTTCTCGACGAGCGCGCTGGCGCTGCGGCAACTGACGATCAAGGGCAGCTTCGTCGGCAGCCTTGCGGAACTCCAGGAGCTCGTGGAACTTGCGCGCCGGACGACGCTTCCCAAGCTGCCGATCCACGAGCGGCCGCTCGCGGCGGACGAGGTCAACCGGGCGCTCGCGGGGCTGCGCGAAGGCACCGTCCACGGTCGCACGGTGCTGGTTGCGGGGGAGAGGGAGAAAACGAACGTTCCCTAGGACCAACACTGTTCAGATAGCGAATTTTCGTAGGAGCCGGCCTGCCGGCGACCGGTCCCGCGACGACCGGTCGCGCGCAGGCGCGCTCCTACAAAGGCTGGCGAGGCCTATCTGAACAGTGTTGTCCCCAGGCCCGAGGACGTAGGGCGGGCATCGCCCGCCATTCACGGTTCGCATAAGCCCGGCGGACGGTGTCCGCCCTGCGAAGTTGAGGGGCCGGTTTGACCAGGGATTCATCAAGGAGGCACGCATGAACGCATACGCAGTCATCAATCCGGCGACCGGAGCAACTGAAAAAACCTTTCCAACCATGAGCACGGCGGAACTCGACGCGGCGATCAACCTCGCCGACAAGGTCTATCGCACCTGGTCCCGCACGACGACGGTCGATGCGCGCGCGGCGCTGATCCGCCGGGTCGGCGAACTGTACGTCGAGCGCAGCGCCGAGCTGGCCGACGTCATCGTGCGCGAGATGGGCAAGCCGCGGAACCAGGCCGTGGGCGAAGTCCGCTTCAGCGCCAGCATCTACGCGTACTACGCGGACAATGCCGCTGCGTTGCTGGCGGACGAGCCGATCGAGCTCAAGAACGGCAGCGGCTCCGCGCTGATCCGCAAGCAACCGATTGGCGTGCTGCTGGGCATCATGCCGTGGAACTTTCCGTACTATCAGGTGGCCCGCTTCTCCGGGCCCAACCTGATGCTCGGCAACACGATCCTGCTCAAGCACGCGCCGCAGTGCCCCGAATCGGCCGCGGCCATGGAACACCTGTTCCAGGACGCGGGTTTTCCGCGGGGTGCGTACGTCAACATCTATGCCGCGAACGAGCAGATCGAGCACGTGATCGCGGATCCGCGGGTGCAAGGGGTGTCGGTCACGGGTTCGCAACGCGCCGGCGCGGCCGTCGCGCAACTCGCCGGGAAATACCTCAAGAAGGTGGTGCTCGAGCTGGGCGGGTCCGACCCGTTCCTCCTGCTCAGCACCGACGACATGGCCGCAACGGTGAAGGCCGCCGTGCGCGCGCGCATGAACAACAGCGGGCAGGCGTGCAATGCGGCCAAGCGCTTCATCGTGATCGACAAGCTGTACGACGATTTCGTGCAGAAGTTCACGGCGGCGATGGCGGCCATCGCGCCCGCCGATCCGACCGTCAAGGGCACGGTGTTGGGTCCACTGTCCTCGGCGACGGCAACCGAACGCCTGAGCTCGCAGGTCCGCCGCGCGGTTGATGGCGGCGCGCACCTGACCGGCGCCGGCCACGACGGCAATTATTTCCGCACTGGTGTCCTCACGGGTGTCAAGCCGGACAACGAGGTGTACCGCGAAGAGCTGTTCGGGCCCGTTGCGAGCGTGTTCCGGGTTGGATCGGAGGACGAGGCGGTGAAGCTCGCCAACGACACGCAGTTCGGGCTTGGCTCGTACGTGTTCACGACGGATCCCGAGCAGGCGCGGCGCGTGGCCGATGCGCTCGAGGCGGGCATGGTGTGCGTGAACATCGTCGGCGCCGAGAGCGCGGAACTACCGTTCGGCGGCGTCAAGCAGTCGGGGTTCGGTCGGGAGTTGGGACGCCTCGGCGCGGGCGAGTTCGTCAACCGGAAAATGATACGGATCGGGTGAAGGCGGACGCATAATGCAGGGTGGTTCATTTGATGCGGAGGAAGCAGCATGGCGCACGCGAAGAAAATCGACGCACTGCATGTTCGGGACCAGGTTTCAAAAGAGGAATGGCAAACCCGCGTCGACCTTGCCGCGGCGTACCGTCTGGTCGCCGCTTATCGCTGGGATGATCTGGTGTTCACGCACACCTCGGCGCGGGTGCCCGGCCACCACGACCAGTTCCTGATCAATCCCTACGGGATGCTGTTCGACGAGATCACCGCGAGTTCGCTCGTGAAGATCGACCTCGACGCGAACAAGCTGATGCCCTCGCC
>JBOHYX010000418.1:0-2442 GCA_050738115.1 Rhodanobacteraceae bacterium | reverse complement strand
ACCCCCAACACCGTCGCCACCAGCGCGATGGCGACGGTCGCCAGCGCCAGCAGGTGGCGGTTTGCGCGGCTCACCGCCGGCGCCTGCGCCACCCGATCGCGACGCCGATCAGGATCAGGATGACCGGCAGCGCCACCAGGTAGCCGAACGTGAGCACCCCGAGTTCCGCGCGCGTCGGCTTCACCGTCGTGTCGGGCGCGGCGGGCGGTACGCTGGCGAGCGCGTCGTCGCCCAGCAGCCAGTCGATCACGCGCTCGCCGAAGGCGAGGTTGCCGGCATCGGCAAGGTCGGCGTTGGACAGGAAATCGCCGTTGCCGATCACCACCACGCGTTGCTGGTTCTTGTCAGGGCTCGGCGACAGGCGGCTCAGCGCGTAGCCGAAGGTGAGGGGCCCCTTCAGCGCGCCCGGGGCCGGATCGAACGCCGTCTGCGCCGCGTCCACCGGGGTGGTCTGGCTCCAGCTTCGCGGGCCCGACTCGAGGATCGGCTGCGCGTCCCAGCCTCCGTTGTCCAGCGCGGCCAGCGCGGCGACGCGTGGAAACGCCGTGTTGATGCGGAACCCGTCGGTGATCGCCTGCGGCGGATATTGCGTCGCGACCAGGACGCGCGGATCACGGCCACCCGCAGCGCCCTGTGCGTCGAACACGGTGCCCGGCAGCCGCTTGATGCCAAGCGCCTGCGCCAGCGGCGCGAGGCCAAGGTCGTCGCTGCCGGGGCCGGTCAGCCACAGCAGATTGCCGCCGTCGGCGATGTATGCGTCCAGCTTTTGCACCGAGCCCGGCGGCAGCATGGCCTCCGGGTTCGCGAGAACCACGAGGCTGGCGTTGCGCGGCACCTCGGCGGCCTCGGAAAGGTTCAGCGGCAGGGCGCGCACGCCGCCCGCGGACAGCCGATCGACGAAATCGCCGAGGGCGGCGGCCCCGTTGCCGGTGGCGTCACGCTCGCCGTCGCCGGTGATGAAGGCGACCAGCCGCGTTCCGCCGCGCGCGAGTCGCACCAGCGCGTCCGAAAAGCTCCGTTCGTCCAACTGGGTGACGTCTTGCACCTGGCCGTTCCAGTCGAGCACGAGCTCGCCGTCGATGCTGACGCCCGCGTCCTGCGTTGCAACCGGATCGAGATCCGGATCGACGAACTTCAATGCCACATCGGGCTTGAACCGGCGGTAGCGGTCGACCAGCAGGCTCGCCTTCGCGCGCAGCGTGCCCGGGCGCGCGTAGACCGTGACACCCAGCGGGCCCTTCAACTGCCCGAGCAAAGCCCGGCTTTCCGGCGTGATCGTGGCGCGGGTGCCCGCGCTCCAATCGGTGGTGAATGAAAAGCGCGCCGACAGCGCCGCCACGCACACCGCGATCACGACGCACAGCAGCGCGTACAGCCAGCCGCGCCATGCGACGCGCATCAGTCGCGCTCCCGTTCGGACGCGACGCGGCGGATGGCGAGGGCGAGCGCGAGCACGCTGATGATGAGGAAATACACGAGGTCTTCGCTGCGCACCAGTCCGCGCATCGCGGGCGAAAGATGCGTGTGCAGCGCCAGGTAGCTGAGCCATCCGCCGTCGCCACCGGAAAGGCGCACGCCGGCGTCAATGAGCGAAAGGGCTTCGCCGATCAGCAGCGCGGCGGCCGCGGCAAGCGCGGGTTCCGGGGTGAACGCCGAGCACGCGAAGCCGATCGCGGTCAGCGCGGCGACGCACAGCGCGGTCGCGATGAGCGCCGCGCCGAACTGTCCCCAGTCGAGGTGCGTTGCGTGCATCAGCACCAGCGGCATGCTGGCCACGAGGATCAGCAGCAGCCACAGGAACGCCAGCCGGGCGGCGAACTTGCCGATCACGATCGCCGCAGCGGACGCGCCCGACGCCGCGAGCAGCGCGAGCCGCTGCGTACCGCGCTCGCCGGCCAAGGCCTGCATCGTGATCAGCGGCGCGATCACGAGGCACAACTGGATGTAGTTGAGCAGGTACGGTGCGATCACCAGGTCGGTGAAGCCGGCGACCGGCGCAGCGCCGGGCACGGCGGGTGGCGCGTGCATGAAGGCCGACATTCCGAGCAGGAACTGCCACGCCATCATCGCCAGCGCGATGCCGGCCAGCGTCCATGCGAATGGCCGCACCGCAAGCCGTTTCAGGTCGATCCGCGCGATCGTGGGCGCGGTCACGCGACAGCCGCCTCGGGCGTGCGCGCGATGGCGCGGAAGCGCACGTCGAGCTTTCCGGATTCGCCGTCGAGTGGCGCATTGAGCCGCACGCGACCCGCGTGCAGGATCACGACGCGGTTGCACATGGCTTCCACCTCCGCCAGCACGTGGCTCGACAGAATGACGCCGCGCCCGGCTGCGAGCTGTCCGATCAGCTCGCGCAGTTGCGCCGTCTGCAAGGGATCGAGCCCGTTGCCGGGTTCATCGAGGACCAGCAGAGCCGGATCGTGCAACAACGCCTGCGCCAGT
>JBOHYX010000417.1:0-2445 GCA_050738115.1 Rhodanobacteraceae bacterium | reverse complement strand
ATGAACATCAGCCTCGGCACCGCGCTGTCCACCATTGCGCTGACCGTGCCGGCGATCCTGCTGATCGACCTGTTCCTCGGGCGCACCGCGGTCCTTGGCCTGAGCCCGGCCAATATGATGATGCTGGTGCTGACTTTCGGCGTGTCGATCCTGACGCTCGGCAGCGGACGCACCAATGCGATGCAGGGGCTGGTGCACCTGCTGCTGTTCCTGGCGTATTTCGTGCTGTTCTTCTCGCCCTGAGCTGCTTCCCATGTTGACCCTTTGGCTGAAGGCCTTCCACATCATCGGCGTCGTCACCTGGTTCGCGGGCCTGTTCTACCTGCCGCGACTGTTGGTGTACCACGCCGAAGCCACCGAGCCGCCGATCTGCGCCCGCTTCAAGGTGATGGAACGCCGTCTGCTGGTGATGACCCACATCGGCGCAGCGCTCACGATCGCGTTCGGGATCGCGACGCTCACGACCGAACCCTGGTACGTGCATGCCGTGTGGCTGCAGGCGAAACTCGGGTTCGTGCTGCTGCTGGTGATCTACCACGGCGTGCTGGTCGCCCTAGTCCGCGCCTTTGCCTGCGACCGCTGCGACTGGTCCTCCAGCGCGCTGCGCGGCTTCAACGAGATCCCTGGCGTGCTGCTGCTCGCGATCGTGATCCTCGCCGTCGTGAAACCGTTCTGATCGACCGGCCTTGGGCGGTGGCCCCGTCACGCGGATTCGGTGACGCAGCCATCAGGGCAGACGGCACGAACATTGCTATAGTTTGGCCGGAACAAGGGGCGTCCAAGATGGAATCGCGGTTGTCACAGCAGTCGCCGGACACGGAACTGCAAGCGGCTTTTCGCCGGCACCTGCCGCGGCGGCTGAACACGCTGCTGCGGCGGGCGCGTGTGCAGTGCCGCGGCGGCTGGGATTGCAACGTGCTGCGTGCGCTGCACGACGAAATCGCGCTGCTGGCCGGCGCCTGCGGCCGCTACGGCATGCTGGACATGGGCGAACGCCTGCTGGCGCTGGAGTCCGCGCTGGCGCGCCCGCTCGCGGCGCACGGCGTGCCGGATGCGGCGGCCAGCGCGGCCATCGACGGCCTGCTGGACCGCGTGCGCGCACCGTCGTGGCGGGTGGACGCCGAGACACGGGTCGCGACGGACCCGTTTTCAGGCCATCCGTTGCCGACGGTCCCGGACGCGGGCGCCCCGGCCGCTGCCGGCGGCGTGGGCCCCGACGCGACCGTGGAGCCGGAATCTCCCGTTCCGGCGGGATCGCCACGCGGATCGCGCGTGTGCATTGTCGATGACGATGGTCCGCTGGTCAGCGAGTTGCTGTTGCGCCTCGAGCAGCACGGCTGCGATGTGGTACTGCTGGATCGCGTGGGCGACCTGCTGGAGCGGCTGCAGCACTCGCCGCCCGATCTCGCGATCCTGGTCGCCGATGCGCACACGCCTCTGGATCGGCTTGGTTCGATGCTGCGCGCGACCCGCCACGACCCGGCGCAGCGCGTGCGCCTGCTGGTGTTGCTGCGCGAAGCGACCGTCGAATTGCGGCTGCGCGCGCTGCGCGCGGGCGCCGACCGCTGCATGGCATTGCCGGCCTCGCCGGACGAGGCGATCGGTGCCGCGGTGGAGCTTGCCAGCGTCGACCAGGAGCGCGCCTACAGGGTCCTCATCGTCGACGACGATGCCGCGCAGGCGTTGTTCGCGCAGGCGATCCTGCGCCACGTCGGGATGGAGACGCGCATCCTCGGCGAGTCGCGGGCGGTGCTCGGCGAGCTGGACGGGTTTCGGCCCGACCTGCTGCTGCTCGACCTCAACATGCCCGACTGCGACGGCTTCGAGTTGGCCGCGCTGATCCGCAAGCGCACGGACTACGTCGGCATGCCGATCGTGTTCCTGTCGGGCGACCAGGATGAGGAACGCCAGTTCGCGGCGCTGGATGCCGGTGGCGACGATTTCCTCGTCAAGCCGATCCGGCCGGCGCACCTGGTGGCGGCGGTGACGAGTCGGGTGCGGCGCAGCCGCGCGGCAATGGGGGGGCTGTCGCGGACGCGGCGCGGCGCGGCAGGCGGCGCGCTGCCCGAATGCGCGCAACTGCTGGAGGCGGTGTCGGCGCATCTCGCGGCTGGCGGCGGACGCGCGACGCACGGTGGCCTGCTCGCGATCGAACTGCACGACGAGGCGGCGCTGCGCGACCGCCTCGGGTTGCTGGCATTCGACGAGTTGTACATGCAGGTCGGTGCGTTCATCGCCAGTCGTGCGCGCGCGGGTTCCGTCGTCGCCTGCCACGGCAACGCCGGCTACCTGGTGTTCGCGCCGACCCGCGGCGAGCGCCAGCTCGTCGAGCAAGCCGACGAGCTGCTGCGTGCGGCACGTGACAGCCGCTTCGGCGCGCAGGCGTTGGCGGTTGGGCTGGCGTGCGCCGTGTGCGCCTTCGATGCCGCGACCGCGGAACCCGGT
>JBOHYX010000416.1:0-2463 GCA_050738115.1 Rhodanobacteraceae bacterium | reverse complement strand
AGGTCGACGAGCGGGAACGGCTGCATGGCGTCAGGCGCTCCGGGCCTCGTTGCAGAGCGCGAGAAACGCCTCTTCCGAGTTCCGCAGCAGTGCCTCGAGTGAATACGTGTCGACGATTCGTGCACGTGCCATCGCGTCGAGTTTCGCGACCCGGCCGGGTTCGGCGAGCAGCGCGCCGATGCGTTCGATGGCGGCGGCGAGCGCCGTTGGATCGCCGGCCGCGACGACGCTGCCGCAGGGGCCCACGATGCGCGCGGAATCGCCGACGTCGGTCACCACGCACGGCCGCCCGCAGGCCATCGCCTCGGCGATCACGTTGGAGAAGCCTTCCCCGCTCGAACTCGACACCGCGATATCGAGGGCGCTGTACACGGCGGCCATGTCGCTTCTCGGGCCCGCCCAGCGCAGACGCGCATCGAGTCCGAGCCGGCTCGCTACCGTGCGGGTGGCTGCGACGATCGCCGGCTGCCCTCCGCCCACGCACACGAAGCGCCATTTGTCGTCGCGCGGCGCCAACGTCGCCGCGGCCTCGAGGAACGTCGGATGATCCTTCATGCGGTCGATGCGACCGACCAGCCCGACCAGGATGCAGCCGTCCGCAACGCCCCATTCCCGGCGCAGCCGTTCGCGCCCGCCGGCGTCGAAGCGGAAGCGGCTGACGTCGATGCCATTGGGGATCACCCGCATGCGGGCGTGCGGATACCCCCGTGCGACGTGGTACGCCACGCCGGCGTTGGAGTTGGCGATAATGCCGTGCGCGAAGCGCGCGGCGCGGCAGGTCATCCGGAAGGTCAGGCGCGACAACCAGTCACGATGGCCGCGGTCGATCGTGCTCGAGCGCACGCCCCACACCACCCGCGTGCCCGGGCGGGCTGCGCGCGCCAGCAGCGCCAGCAGGTTTCCGAGCGGCATGTAGCCGTGCACGAGGTCCGCGTTGCTTGCGCGCAATGCCCGCAACAGCCGCCACAGGAAGCCGACCACGTCCCAGCGGCCCCGTTTGTGCAGGTCCACAAGCGGTACGCCCACGTTCCTGAGTTCGGCCTCGAAGACGCCACCGCCGTAGCAGCACACCACGGTGACGGACCAGCCGTGCCGGTGCAGGCCGGATGCCAGTGCGACCAGTTGCCTTTCCGCGCCGCCCTGCCGCAGCGAGCGCGCCAGGAACACGATGCGGGGCGGGGCGACCGTGGCGTTCGCGCGCGGCTCGGGCCGCACGTCCAGAATCGCGTTCATCGCGGCAGCGCCTCCATGGGTCGCGACCTGCGCGGCAGCACCGACTCCACCAGTGCGTTCCACTGCCGGAGAATGGCCGGCAGCGCGTAGGTCGCAGTCACGCCGCGGGCGCAGCGCCCGAGTCGTTCGCGCAGCGCGGCGTCGTGCATCAGCGTGTCGAGTGCCGCGGCCAGCGCCGCGACGTCCCCGGCGGGCACCAGCCAGCCGTTGCGCGCATGCTCGATCAGCTCGCGCGGACCCGCGTCGCAGTCGAAACTGACGCACGCGCTACCCTCGGCCATCGCTTCCAGCAGCGCGTTCGGGAAGCCTTCGTAGCGCGAGGACAGCACGAACAGGTCCGCGCGCCGCATGGCCTCGCGTACGTGCGGGTCGAACCCCGGCATCGCGATGCGACCGACAAGGTCGTGCCCGGCAATCCTGCGTTCCAGATCCGCGCGCAGCGGACCTTCGCCAAGCATCACGAGGTGCCAGTCGGGATGGCGTTCGGCGACCCGCGCGAACGCCTCTATCAGAAGATCGAAACCCTTCTCGGGCGCAAGACGACCGGCCGCGAGCAGGGTGTGGCCGGCGCGGGCGCGTTCGGCGGATGCAGCCATGTCGCTCGCGACCGCCGTGGCCGCGGGCTGGAGCGTCACCGGGTTCGCGATCACCTCGACCCGGCGGCCGACGATCGCTTCCAGGTCGGCGGCGCAACGGCGCGTCTGTGCGACCACCGCGGCCGCGCGCGGATACACCCAACGCCGCAGCCATCGCCAGATCCCGCGCATGTGATGGCCATTGAGGAAAGTCCGTTCGGAAATGATCACGGGTACGCGCAGTCCGGCCGTGGCGATCAGCACCCGCACGTTGCTTTCGGCGATGAAGCTGATCACCGCGTCGGGCGTCGACGCCGCGATGGCGCGTCGCAGCGCGCGGACCCGCACCACGTTGTGGCCGATCGCGGCCAGCACGTGCAACGAGTCGCCCGCCACGTCGAGCGCGACGCGGTGCACCGCGGGATCCAGTGCGTAGGCGTCGCGCCGACCCGACGCCAGCGTGATCAGCGTGACCTCGTTGCCACCGTGGACCCAGGCATTGGCGAGCAGCGTCATCACGCGCTCGGCGCCGCCGCCGCCCAGGGAAGAGATGACCAGCGCGAGTTTCATCGGATCCCCCCGCCTTGGCGTGCGCGCTTGCCGAACACCGACGGCTCGACCCCGAGTCGCGTGGTGACGAACCGCCACGCGAGCC
>JBOHYX010000415.1:0-2466 GCA_050738115.1 Rhodanobacteraceae bacterium | reverse complement strand
CTCCCGACCACCAAGTTCGTAGCCTGGTACTCTATCCAGCTGAGCTACGGGCGCGTTGAAGCAAAAGAGCCGTGAATTATCGCGGCGGTGCGCAAGTCAGTCAACGACGAACTGGCGGAGAGAGAGGGATTCGAACCCTCGATCAGGCTTTTGACCCGATACTCCCTTAGCAGGGGAGCCCCTTCGGCCTCTCGGGCATCTCTCCGGATATCAATCTGCGCAGTCTAACAAACGACAGGCCGGAACAGGCCCGTCCACCCATCATCCCCAAGTCGGACACCTCGCGTTGACGCGGGAAGCCGGCATCCAAAGTGGTACGCGGTCCCGCACCCGACGCCCCATCAGCCACCGGGTTCCTCGGAGCCCGGCGAATCGGGCGAACCTGACCCGTGTTGCCCCCCGGCCGCGTGCTCCTGCTGGATCCGCTGGTAAATCTCTTCGCGATGAACCGCGACGTCTTTCGGCGCCGTGATGCCGATGCGAACCTGATTCCCCTTGACACCCAACACGGTCACCGTCACCTGGTCGCCGATCATCAGGGTTTCCCCTACGCGACGCGTCAAAATCAGCATAATTGAACTCCATGTATTCGGGCCGGTTCGACCCGGCGCCGGCGTGCGCGTTCCCCTCCGGATTGCGGCGCACCGCATGACTGGACGATCGCGAAGATGCTCGGTCGACCCGGCACCCCTCAGGTTCCTCCGTCACCCGCACTGGACTGGTGCAGGGGCGATCGATGGGATGCGGATACTATACGACCGGGAATGGTCCGCGCAACGCAACCAACGGCATATTCCGGAAATTATTCATCGTCACCGCAGGCGCTCTGCCAGCCATCCCGACAGATCCCGCAACGCGTCATCGAGCGCCGGGGAGTCGGCGCCACCGCCTTGGGCCATGTCGGGCCGCCCGCCGCCCTTGCCGCCAATCCGGTTGGCGATGTGCGCGACCACGTCGCCGGCCTTGATCCGGCCCAGCGCTGCACCGTGCACGCCCCCGACCAGCGAGGCCTTGCCGTCACGGGAGGACGCCAGCAACACCACGCAATCGCCGAGTTTCTGCTTCAGGGTGTCGACCGCGCTGCGCAGCGCCTTTGCATCCATGCCATCCACGCGTGCGGCCACGAGTTTCACGCCATCCACGCCCCGAGCGTGCGCCGCCAGATCGCCGGTCGCCGCGCCGGCCTGCCTGTCCTGCAACGCAGCCAGCTCGTGTTCGAGTTTTCTCTGGCGATCCAGCAGTTGGCGCAGCTTGTCGGCGATGTCACCCGCGGTTGCCGACAACATCCCGGCCATGTCCGCAAGCTGTTGCTCCTCGCCAGCGACGTGCGCAACGGCACCCGCGCCGGTCAGCGCCTCGATCCGGCGGATGCCGGCCGCGACCCCGGATTCGGACACGATCTTGAACAGGCCGATGTCGCCCGTGCGTGCGACGTGGGTGCCACCGCACAGCTCGGTCGAGAAATCGCCCATCCGCAGCACGCGGACGTTCGCGCCATATTTCTCGCCGAACAGCGCCATTGCGCCGGTGGCGATCGCGTCGTCATACGCCATGTTGCGGATTTCGGCCGCATCGTTGCGGCGGATCTGCTCGTTCACGCGATCCTCGATCCGACGCAGTTCCGCAGGCTTCACCGGCTGGAAATGCGAAAAATCGAAACGCAGCCGGTCGGGCGCGACCAGCGAACCCTTTTGCGTGACGTGCTCGCCCAGCGTCTCGCGCAGCGCCGCGTGCAACAGGTGCGTCGCCGAATGATTGAGCACGATCGCCTGGCGGCGTGCACCATCGACACGCGCGACCACGCCGTCGCCCACGCGCAGCGGCGCGCCGCCCTTCCATTCCCCGATGTGGCCATGGAACTGCCCGCCGAATTTCCGCGTATCGCGAACCTCGAAGCGGCCGCCGGCGTGCTCGAGCGCACCGGTGTCGCCGACCTGGCCGCCGGACTCCGCGTAGAACGGCGTGCGGTCCAGGATGATGGCTGCCGCCTCGCCGGGCGCCAGCGCGTCGACAGCCCCGCCTTCGCGCAGGATCGCCAGCACTTTGCAGTCCGCGGTGAGCGTTTCATAGCCGAGGAACTGCGTCGGTGAGAGCCTGCTTGCGACCTCCGCCGGCAACTGCGACTTGCTCTCGAAGCGGCTGGAACTGCGCGCGCGTTTGCGTTGTTGCGCCATTGCGCGCTCGAAACCCGGCATGTCCACGCCCATCCCGCGCTCGCGTGCGATGTCGGCGGTGAGGTCGACGGGGAAGCCGTAGGTGTCGTACAGGCGAAATGCGTCCTCGCCTGCGATCGTCGTGCCCGCGTGCGCCGTGACCTCATCGAAAACCTTCATGCCGTGTTCCAGCGTCTCGCCGAAACGCTGTTCCTCGGCGCGCAGCGCATCCTCGACGAACGCCTGCTTCGCCGCGAGTTCAGGGTACGCCTCGCCCATCTCCGCCACCAGCGGCGCGACCATCTTCCAGAAG
>JBOHYX010000414.1:0-2468 GCA_050738115.1 Rhodanobacteraceae bacterium | reverse complement strand
CTACCTAGCTTCCGAGTGTAAAACATGCCGTATGGCGGCGTGAAACTTTCCGGTTTCGGACGCGAGGGCATCCGCTACGCGATCGAGGACATGACCGAGCGGCGGCTGTTGGTGATCCGCGATCCGTGACCATGCAGCCGGCGGCGATTGAAGCGCCGCGCCACGCCCCCATTTCGTGCCGATGATCGAAGCAAGCGACGGCGCAGCCGCACGCCCCACCCGTCAGATCGCCGCGCTGGGCGCCCTGTGGCCCTTCATGCGCCGGCACCACACGCTGGCCGCGGGCTGGTTGATCTTCCTGGCATTGTCGTCGGCCGCGACGCTGTCGCTGCCGGTGGCAGCGCGTTACGTGATCGACCGCGGCTTCTCCAGCGGCAATGTCGCGCTGGTGGACGAAACCTTCCTGGCGCTGTTCGTGGTGGCGCTGATCCTGGCAATCGCCACCGCCGGGCGCTATTTCTGCATCAGCCTGCTGGGTGAACGCGCGGTCGCGGCATTGCGCGACGTACTGTATGCGCGCCTGATCCGGCTGGACGTCGCGTTCTACGAAAAGACCCGGATCGGCGAACTCATCTCGCGGCTTGGCACCGACACCGAAGTGGTGCAGACGCTGATCGGCTCCAGCATTTCGATTGCGTTGCGCAGCGTCGTGACGGTCATCGCCGCGGCGGCGTTGATGGCTTGGACCAGCCCCCGGCTTGCGGGCCTGACCGGCCTCGTGATTCCGGTGGTCATCGTGCCGATCGCCCTGTACGGGCGCAAGTTGACGAAACTGTCGCGGACCAACCAGGATCGCATCGCCGACACCAGCGCGATTGCCAACGAAACCCTCAACGCCGTGCACGCCGTCAAGGCTTACGCGCGCGAGGAAATCGAGAGTACACGTTATCGCGATGCGGTCCGGCGCACGCTGCACGCGGCGCAGAAACGCATCGTGGCACGCGCGATCCTGACCGGTGGGGTGATCGTGCTGATCTTCGGCGCCATCACGCTGGTGTTGTGGGCGGGCGCGCGCGACGTGCTGGCGGGCACCATGGACAAGGGGGTACTGGTGCAGTTCGTGCTGTACGCGGTGATGGCGGCCGGCTCGGTGGGCGCGCTCGGCGGGGTGTGGGGCGACGTGCTGCGCGCGGCCGGCTCGATGGGACGGATCAGCGAATTGCTGACCGAGCGACCCGCGATCGCCGACCCGCCGCAACCGGTGCGATTGCCGCAACCGTCACGCGGTGCAATTGCGTTCGAGCACCTCGAATTCCGTTACCCGACGCGTCTGGATACCCCG
Organism: Rhodanobacteraceae bacterium; assembly: GCA_050738115.1. Lineage (GTDB taxonomy): Bacteria > Pseudomonadota > Gammaproteobacteria > Xanthomonadales > Rhodanobacteraceae > 66-474. Next base: position 1,186 of record JBOHYX010000414.1, on the reverse strand, counting down.
GCCCTGCATGATTTCACGCTGAAGATCGAACCCGGCGAAACCGTCGCGCTGGTCGGGCCTTCCGGCGCGGGCAAGAGCACGGTGTTCAACCTGCTGCTGCGTTTCCACGATCCGCAGCGCGGGCGCATCACGCTGGACGGCATCGACCTGCGTGCCCTCGAACTGGATGCGCTGCGCGGTTCACTGGCGCTGGTGCCGCAGGAAACCGTGATCTTCGGCGCCAGTGCCGCCGACAACATCCGCTTCGGACGCCCCGCCGCCGATGAAGCTGCAGTGCGCGCCGCGGCGCGCGCCGCTGAAGCATTCGGATTCCTGAGCGAACAGCCGGAAGGTTTCGCTACCCAACTGGGAGAGCGCGGCGTGCGGCTGTCGGGTGGCCAACGCCAGCGCATCGCAATTGCGCGCGCGATCCTGAAGGATGCTCCAGTGCTGTTGCTGGACGAAGCAACCGCGAGTCTCGACGCGCAATCGGAAGCGGCCATCCAGGCGGCGCTGGAGCGCGCCGGACGCGGCCGCACCACGCTGGTGATCGCACACCGGCTGGCCACGGTGCAACGCGCCGACCGCATCGTGGTGATGGAGGGCGGCCGCATCGTCGCCGATGGAAGTCACGCTGCGCTGCTGCGCGAGGGTGGGCTCTACGCGGAACTGGCGCGGCTGCAATTCGCGGCGTAGCCGCGACTCAGGCCGGAGCGGCCGGCGCCGCCGCGCCCTCGGCGGTCACGTCCGAAGCCTGCATGCCCTTGGGGCCTTGCACGATCTCGAACTGGACCCGCTGGCCTTCCTTGAGGCTGCGAAATCCCTGCGCACGAATCGCCGAGAAATGCACGAACACGTCCGCGCTACCGCCGTCAGGCGTGATGAACCCGAAGCCCTTGGCGTCGTTGAACCACTTCACCGTACCCACTGCCATTTCGAAAACCCCTTTTCGCAACGGTTCAATCACGGCAGGCACCTGCCGTGGGCGTGAGTATCAGCCGGGTCCCGGCCGCGTGCAAGCGTCATTTCGTGACCGCGGTCGCTCAATGCGCCAGCAGCGCCCGCACGATCCCCGGAATCCGGCCCGAGGCCGCCGCGAGATGCGCATGGATGTCGACGAGGCTGATCGGCACGTCCGGTTCCGGACCACAGCCGGCCGCCCAGTTCGCGACCACCGCGATGCAGGCATATTCGATCGCGAGCTCGC
>JBOHYX010000413.1:0-2491 GCA_050738115.1 Rhodanobacteraceae bacterium | reverse complement strand
GCCTTGCATGCGAAACTGGACGGCGCGGGCTGACGCCGGCTCACCCGATCCTGTCACCCCACACCCGTACACCGCGAAAGATCGCTACAGCAGCACGAAGGTACGTACTTCGATACGTTGACCTGGATGATGTGCGTGCCGGCACGTTCGAGGCGCGCGGCCTCGGCCACGCCGAGCACGTCCCGGAGCCGCTGGGGGCCGCTCTTCGTCGTGTAGTCTACGTGCACGCGATCGGCTGGACCGCGCACGGCGGCTGACTTGCCCGCCGCGTCCGAACGCCGGGTCGCATCGAAAATCACGACGCGGCGCGCACCGAGCACGTCCGCGAGCAGGGCTTCCAGTTCCGGGTAATAGCGTGCCTTGATGCCGGCGTCGTCATGAAAATCGGCAATGCTGCTCGCGTGGCGATGGAGCTCGAAGCCCTGCCGGTCCAGCGAGAGCGATGAAGTGGCCGGCCGCAAGTTTCGAATGTGCACGGTATGGCGCTCGGTCGCAAAGAACAGGCTGGGCGCGCCGCCCGTGTAGGCGGCGCTCTGGAAAGCAGGCTTGGTGCGGCCTGCCGTGATGAAAGTCAGCGCCGCTTCGGTGCCCTCGCCGGACTGATGGTCGAAGTCCCGCGGCACGGGCTCGGGGATCGTCGCATTCATTGACCTGTCTCCTGAATCATTCACGCTGCGCGGAACCGGTACCGCACGCACGCTCGTCGCCCGGCGCACGTGTCAGTGCGCATGGCGCGCGATGAAGCCAGCAACGAGCCTGGTCGTTTCCTTGCGGTGGCCATCGCAACCGGGTCCATCCTGCGCCCCGCGGCATGGCCGCCTTCCGTTCGGCGGGCCTATTGTAAATCGGTTGGCTAATCCATAAACCCATTAGCGTTGCGGACGTCGAGACGGCATGCCGCGGAGCCCGCGCGGCATGAACGCGCTTGCGCGCGATCGCAGCGTGCCCGATCGGCGACGTTGTGCGCACGATCGCGCGCGCAACCACGCTACGCCGGTGCCGCGACCGCTGCACGACGCATGTCGTCATGACGGTTGCGCATGTGCGTGGCGCCGGTGGCGGCACCCATGCGCGGGCCGCACCTTGATACCGGTCGGCGGCGGACCCACGTGACTGGCCATCCAGGCGCAGACCCGTGGCATCGCCACGCTCGCCGGCGCCAAAGGGAGGATTGCCGTGTCGAACGCGTCCCACGCGTGTGTGTCGGAGTACGATCGCGCCCCACGTCATCCGGCGGGTGGGCGGAACATGGGCTCGGATGCACGCATCACGGCTGGCGGGCGGCTCGTACTTACCGCGACGATCGCGGTCGCCGCTGCCTCGCTCGGCGCCTGCGCGGTCGGCCCTCCCTATCACCGGCCCGCACCGCCCGCAGTCGCGCGCTACACGGCCGCGCCGGCGGCGACGACGATCGCACCCGCCAGTGCCGCGCCTGGTGCAGTGGGCGGCGCACAGGCGCTCCACAGGGGCGCCGCGGTCGAACCGCGCTGGTGGCGGGGCTTCGGCTCCGCGGACCTCGATCGGCTGGTGACGGTCGCGCTCGCGCACAACGCCGATCTCGCGGCGGCCCAGGCGACGCTGCAACAGGCGCGCTTCGAACTCAAGGCTGCGCGCGGCATCTTCTACCCGCAGGTCGCGTTGGGGCTCGGCGCCGAGCGCACGCGCTCGTCCGGAGCGGCCAGTGGCGGCTTCGCGGGACCCCAACTCTACAACCTCTACACCGGGCAGGTATCGATCAGCTACGCACCGGACGTGTTCGGCATCAATCGGCTGGTGGCCCGTGATGCGCAGGCACGCGTCGACATCGCGCGCGACCAACTGGACGCGGCACGCCTGGCACTCGCCGGCAACGTGGTCGATACGGCTTTCAACCTCGCCGCGCTGCAGGACGAAGTCGCGGCTCTGGAAGCGAACGTTGCGAGCGAAAGGCAGGTCCTCGACCTGACCCGCACCCAGTTCCGGCTGGGTGCGATCACCGAGTCGAACGTGCTGACCCAGGAAAGCCTGCTGGCATCGAGCCAGGCGCAGTTGACGCAACTCCAACAGGCGCGCGATGCCGCGCACCACCTGCTGGCCACGTATCTCGGCCGGTTCCCGGCCGAAACCGCGGGGCTGCGAACGCCCGCACTCAAGGACCTGCGCCTGCCGGCGGACCTGCCGCTGAGCCTGCCGTCGACACTGGTGCGTGATCGCCCTGACATCCGCGCCGCCGAGGCGCAATTGCGCGCCGCCAACGCCGAAGTCGGCGAGGCCGTGGCGCGCATGTACCCGGACCTCGAACTCACCGGCGCCTGGGGCGGCCAGAGCAATCATGCCGACAGCCTGTTCGACCCGGCGAGCCGTCTTTGGGATCTCGCTGCCGGACTGGTCGCGCCGCTGTTCGAGGGCGGCACCCTGCGCGCGCAGAAAGACGCCGCCGAGGCCGCGTACCGCGGCGTGTTCGCGAGTTACCGCAGCACCGTGCTCGGTGCGTTCCGGAACGTCGCCGACG
>JBOHYX010000412.1:0-2502 GCA_050738115.1 Rhodanobacteraceae bacterium | reverse complement strand
GAGCTGGATCGACGGCAGCATGACGGGTGCGTTGCCCGAGGTGGAAGACGCTGACGTCGGCGCTCCCGCCGATGTCGCGGGCGCCGGTGCGGCGGCAGCCTGCTGGGCCGCGGCCGCCGCGGCCTGACGGCGCGTCAGGTCGGCCCGCAGGCGATCGTTCACCTGGGTCTGCTGGCGGATTTCGCCGTCGAGCTTCGCGGCCTGGGCGCGGGCCCGCGCGGTCGCTGCCGCAGCCTCGGCTTCGGCGGCCTTGTCGGCGGCCTTGCCGTTGTCATTGTCGGCACTGAACTGCTGCGCGAGCGCGAGCCGGCGCTCGGCTTCCGCGAGCGTATCGGGCGCAGCCGTGGCCGCGCCGGCGTTGCGCGCGGCCCGGATCTCGGCCTGCGCGCGGTCCATCGACTGGATGGGCGGCGGCGCGCTCGCGCACCCGGCCAGCAGCACGGCCAGCGTTGCCAGCGCGATCAGCGCCGGGCCATGGATTTTTCGCCGCGTGCGTGTCATAAACACCATCCCGGACCCCATCGGCGCATTGTCAGCGTACCATTGCTGCATTGCAACGCCGCCGGGGCGCGCGCGGTGGCTTTCAGATCGGGGACGAATGATGGATATCGGTTACTTCCTGAAGCTGATGATGGACCGTGGCGCGTCGGACATGTTCCTGTCGACCGGCACGCCCGTGCACATCAAGATCGAGGGCAAGCTGGCGGCGCTCGGGACCTCGCCACTGCCGTCCGGCATGGTCAAGAAGATCGCCTATTCCCTGATGGACGAGGGCGCGGTGCCGAAGTTCGAGCGCGAGCTCGAATACAACATGGCGCTGGCGGTGAAGGACGTCGGGCGCTTCCGCGTCAACGTGTTCAAGCAGCGCGGCGAGGTCGCGCTGGTGATCCGCGCGATCAAGAGCAACATCCCCTCGATCGAGGAGCTGCTGCTGCCGCAGATCTACAAGAAGCTGATCATGGAACCGCGCGGGCTGATCCTGGTGGTCGGCGCCACGGGATCGGGCAAGTCCACCACGCTCGCGTCGATGATCGACTACCGCAACACCAATTCGGCGGGCCACATCCTGACGGTCGAGGATCCGATCGAATACCTGCACCAGCACAAGAAGTCCATCGTCAACCAGCGTGAGGTGGGCCTCGACACCCACAGTTACCACGAGGCGCTCAAGAACGCGATGCGCGAGGCGCCGGACGTGATCCTGATCGGCGAGATCCGCGACACCGACACCATGGATGCCGCGATCGGGTTTTCCGAGACCGGCCACATCTGCCTGGCGACGCTGCACTCCAACAACGCCGACCAGACCATCGAGCGCATCCTCAACTTCTTCCCCGAGTCCGCGCACCACAACATCCTCATGAACCTCGCGCTGAACCTCAAGGCGATCATTTCCCAGCGCCTCGTGGTCGGCAAGGACGACCGCCGCCGGCCTGCGGTCGAGGTGCTGATCAACACGCCGCACATCCGCGACCTGCTGCGCCGCGGCGAGGTGCACGAAATCAAGCTGGCGATGGAGCGCAGCCTCGAGGAAGGCATGCAGACCTTCGACCAGTCGCTGTACCACCTCTACAAGGACGGCACGATCGACCTCGAGGAAGCGCTGTCGAAAGCCGACTCGCGCGATGGCCTCGCGCTCAAGATCCGGCTCGCCGAGGGCGCAACCGGCACCGACCTGCCGCAGGACGATCCCTACGGGATGGGGATGTCGTCGATTTGACGCGCGCGGGTGATTTCGCTCGCAGCGCGAGCGGGCTGATGCGCACTCAACACGATCTCGCTGTCTTTTTCCGCGCGAAGCCCATGCGCAGCGTCGCGCGGTGACGCGCCGTCGCGCCAGCGCGAGAAGCGCATGTAGACCTCATGGATTGCGCCGCAATCCACGATGTCCTCGGGATGGGCAACGTTTGTGCCAACGAACCTGAGCGGTGATGCTTTCACAGTCGTCATTCCGGGGCGACCTGCGGTTTCATCGCAGGTCGAACCCGGAATCCAGTTTTCCCTACATGTGGCGAAAGAGCTGGATTCCGGGTTCCGTCGCCGATGGAGCCGGCGACGGCCCCGGAATGACCAAGGATATGGGGGGCACGCCGCAATCGGGCGAACGAATGGCTTCGTTGGCGCAAACGTTTGCAACGCAATCCATATCAGGACACGGCATGCCGGCGACCGCGGCGTCATCCACGACATGGCCGGGTCGTGCGCGAGGCGCGCTCCTACCCCCGAAAGGAAAGTAGCTCGCTCGCGCAACGAGCGAAACCGCTGTTGCCGTGTCAGGGCTGCAACCGGCAGAAGCAATACGCGTACGTGAGGGGCTTGCCCGCCTGCGCGTCGCGGAGGAACCCGAGGTCGGGCAGGAGCTTCGGCGCCGCGATCATCCACGCCGCCGGCACGTGCACGCCCAACGACGACAGCGCGCGCATCGACGCGCTGTTGCCGATGCCGAGCAGGAACCGCTGCAGCGGACTCGTGGGCGGCTCGATATACCGCACCGAATAGTTC
>JBOHYX010000411.1:0-2505 GCA_050738115.1 Rhodanobacteraceae bacterium | reverse complement strand
GAATGGACACTGCGCGTTCGATGGAGGTCGGCGCCACTACCCAATGGAGGAATGCGGGAATGCACGGAAGCGACAGGACCCTCCGCCATGGCTGACGTCTTCATTTCCTACGCCCGCGTCGACAAGGCGCGCGTCGCGCCGCTGGTCGCCGCGATCGAGGCCAAGGGCTGGTCGGTGTGGTGGGATCCGGAGATCACGCCGGGCCAGGAGTTCGACGACCAGATCGACGCCGAGATCGACGTGGCCAAGGCTGTGATGGTGATCTGGACCCCGACTTCGGTGGCGTCGCGCTGGGTGCGTGGCGAAGCGCGTGAAGCGGCCGATCGCGGCATCCTGGTGCCGGTGCGCTTCGACAGTGCGCGCCTGCCGATGGATGTGCGCGCGATCCACACCACCGATCTCGATGGCTGGGGCGAGGATCCGGCAAGTCCCCAAGTGCAGGAATTCCTGCGCGCGCTGGATGCCATGATCGCCCGTTCGCAGGCGACTCGATCCGCGCAAACGGCGGGCGCTGCGGCCGCGGAGCCATCGACCAAGAGCACCCCGCGCTTCTCGATCTGCGTGCTGCCCTTCATCAACATGAGCGGTGATCCGGAACAGGAATATTTCAGCGACGGCATTACCGAGGACATCATCACCGACCTCAGCAAGGTATCGGCGTTGGAAATCGTCTCGCGCAACGGCTCGTTTCTGTACAAGGGCAAACAAGTCGATGTGCCGAAGGTCGCGCAGGAACTCAAGGTGACGCACGTACTGGAGGGCAGCGTGCGCAGGGCCGGCGGCCGGGTGCGGATCAGCGCGCAGTTGATCGACGGCTTGAGCAACCGGCACGTGTGGGCCGAACGTTACGACCGCGACGCCAGCGACATCTTCGCGCTGCAGGACGAGATTTCGCATGCCATCGTCAAGGCGTTGCGGTTGCGCCTGCTGCCCGAGGAGAAGAAGGCCATCGAACGGCGTGGCACCGAGAGCGTCGAGGCCCACGATCTGTATCTCATGGCGCGGCAGATCTATGTGACCAGTCGCGAAGACGAGCGCGCATCGCAAGCCATAGTGCGCACCTGCACACGTGCCACAGAAATTGATCCGAAATATGCGCAGGCCTGGGCGTTGATGGCGATGGCCTATCGCAACCTGCGCGAACTGGGTGTGCAGTCGGACGATGGCATGGACGCCACGGAACGGGCACTGGCGCTGGACTCGGATCTGGCCGAGGCTCATGCGGTCAAGGCATACATCCTGCAAATGAAAGGTGCCATGGACGAGGCTGAAGCCGAGGTCGCAATTGCGCTGAAGCTGGACCCTGAATCGTACGAAGCCAACCGCACCGCCGGGCGCCTGAACTATCAATTGCATCGATTCGACGAAGCGACCAGATTTTTTGACAAGGCAGTAAATTTGATGGACTCGGATGTCAACTCGGCAATGATGCTGGTCAGCTCGTGTCGCGCGCGGGCGGATGTCCTCGGCACGCGCCGTGCTGCGGAAGTCGCGTCCAAGCGAGCCGATGCGGTGCTGGCGCGCGACCAGAACAATGCGGGAGTCATGGCCTACAGCGCCGTAGCCCTCGGGGCTCTGGGAGAGCGCGCGCGCGCCAAGGCGCGAATGAGCCGTGCACTGCTTATTGACCCCGACAACTGGGACATGCGCTACAACTTCTCGTGCTGCCTGAATACCTATCTGGGCGACAAGGATGCCTCGCTGGAAATGCTTGAGCCCTTGTTTGTCGCGATCACCATTCCTCTCTTGCGTTATTTGAAAGCCGACCCCGACTTCGACGGCCTGCACGACGACCCGCGTTTCCAAGCCATGGTCGCCGCCGCCGAAGCGCGCCTCGCGGCGGCGAAGTCGGCCGTACCTCCGGCGCCGGAGGCGGCATGATCGCCATGGACACTGCGCGTTCGCTCGACCTTGGCTCCACCAGTACTCACCGACGCGGTGCGGAACTGTACGGAAGCGACAGGACCCGCCACCATGGCTGACGTGTTCATTTCCTACGCCCGCGCCGACAAGGCGCGCGTCGCGCCGCTGGTCGCCGCGATCGAAGCCAAGGGCTGGTCGGTGTGGTGGGACCCCGAGATTTCCCCGGGCCGCGAGTTCGACGACGAAATCGACATTGCGCTGCAGGCTGCCAAGTCCGTGCTGGTCGTGTGGACGCCGACCTCGGTCGCGTCGCGCTGGGTGCGCGGCGAGGCGCGCGACGCCGCCGAGCGCGGCCTTCTGGTTCCCGTGCGGTTCGAACACGCGCGACTGCCGATCGATGTGCGCGCGATCCATACCACCGACCTCGATGACTGGGGCGAGGACCCGGCGAGTGCGCAGGTGCAGGAATGCCTGCGCGCTCTGGCCGCGATGATCGCGCGCACGCAGGCGGCCGCGGACGCACAAAAATTCTCGGCGGCACCGCAGGCGGAAAAACCTTCCAAAAGGTTCTCGGTCTGCGTACTGCCGTTCACCAACATGAGCGGCGAACCGGAGCAGGAATACTTCAGCGACGGCATCACC
>JBOHYX010000410.1:0-2508 GCA_050738115.1 Rhodanobacteraceae bacterium | reverse complement strand
CGTCACCGGCGGGCGCGAACGCGACGACCGGCCGATGCCGCTGTTCCTTCACCCGCGCCGCGACCAACCCGACGACGCCGGGATGCCAGCGTGGGTCGAACAGCGACACGCCGAATGCCGCCTCGATCGCAACGCGCTCGAGCGCAGCCAGCGCGTCCTCAAGCATCGACGCCTGCAGTTCACGCCGCTGCGCGTTGATGCCGTGCAGCGTAGCGGCGAGCACACGTGCACGCGCGGGCTCATCGGCCAGCAGGCACTCGACGCCGATCGACATGTCCTCGAGCCGGCCGGCGGCGTTGACACGCGGACCGATCGCGTAGCCGAGATCCGCGGCCACCGCCGCGCGCGCATCGCGCCCGGCTACTTCGAACAGTGCTGCGATCCCCGCGCAGGCGTTGCCGGCGCGAATGCGCCGCAGGCCACCTTCGACGAGCGCCCGATTGTTGGCGTCGAGCGGCACCAGGTCGGCAACCGTGCCGAGCGCGACGAGATCCAGCAGCGTCGCAAAATCCGCGTCACCACGCGCCAGCCCGCCCCGCGCGCGCAGCCGCGCATGCAGCGCCAGCAAGAGATAGAACATCACGCCAACGCCGCACAGCGCCTTGCTCGCGAAGCCATCGCCCGGCAGGTTCGGATTCACCATCGCATCGGCAGCGGGCAGCGCAGCACCGGGAAGGTGGTGGTCGGTGACGATGACCTTCGCGCCTGACGCCTTCGCGGCCGCCACGCCCGCCACCGAGGCGATCCCGTTGTCGACCGTGACGACGAAGTCGGGCGCGGGGTGCAACGTCGCGACCAGCGCCGGCGTCAGGCCATAGCCGTGCACCGCGCGATCGGGCACCACGTAGTCGACGTTGCGCGCGCCCAACATGCGCAGGCCGCGCACCGCCACCGCGCACCCGGCCGCGCCGTCGCAGTCGTAGTCGCCCGCGATCACGATGCGACGATCGCGGGCGATGGCATCGCCCAGCAGGTCGACGGCACGGTCAAGCCCGCCCAACCCGTCGGGCGGCAGCAGTCCGGACAGCCGGTGACCGGCTTCGTCCGGACACGCGACCGCGCGCGCCGCGTAGACGCGTTGCAGGACCGGGTGCACGGACGCCGGCCAGCCGCAGGGCTGCACCGCGATGCTGCGCCGCACGATCCGCAGCCCCGGCGCGCTGCCCCTCACGGGCGCCGCCAGAACCGGAGCCGGTGCGTATGCCGCAGCCGGAAGCGTTCGCCACCGGCGAACGTCAGCTCGACGACCGCGTACCGACGTTCCGCGAGCCAGCGCCGGAAATGCCCGAGCCATGCGACTGCACCCGTGGCGTGGCCGGGAATGTCGAGATCGAGCAGCGCGTCGCCCGGAACGCCCGCCGCGTCCAACGCATCCGGCAGGGGTTCAACCCGCAGCGCGCCGCCCATTTTCGCGAGGCCCCACACCACTTCGTCCACGCTCGCCACGAGCTGCAGGCTGGTCGTGACCGACGCGGGCAGCGACCCCGCGCCCCAGAACCACACCCCGTTGACCGGCTGCCTGCCGACCGCCACGCGCGCCACGTTTACCGGGTGCGCGTGGAGCGCGATTTGCGCTTCACTGAACAGGCGCCGCCACGTTCGGCCGCCGTTCCCCGACGGCAGACATTCAAGCAGGTCGACGCCGAGCGCCCGGGCGGGATCGGTAAAAGTTGCGGATGGCGCATCGTCAAAAAGGTGTACGCACCACGCCGGTGGCGAATCGACCGCGAGCGGCGTCCCGGCATCGCCGAACAGCGGCCGCAACGCGCCGGCAAGGTCATCCGCCTCGCTTGCGGAAAGATCATCGAGCGGCCACGCCATCAGCCGGGCGCCAGTCGCTTCGCTCCGAATCCAGACCGGGTCCGCGCACAGCCACGCGCCGCGATCCGCGTCGTCCGCGTGGCAGTGGTGGCGCAGCGCCGCGGCGGGCAGTGTCGCGCCCGCGAATCGGAACCACTCGCGCAACGCGGTGGTGCGAGCGCCTTTCACAACGGACAGCCGATCGCCCTGTGCCAGCCATTGGCAGAACGCCGGGTCTGCGGCCACGTGCGCCAGTGGTGGCAGGAGCACATTGAGGGTACTCATGCCGTCGCGGCTTCCAGGTGCTCGCTGCACTCGAGCCATGCCCTCTCCAGTGCGGCCTTTTCCTCGCGCAGGGCGCTTTGCTTGCGACCGATGTCCGCAAGCGTTGCGGTCGGGCCCGCATAGATCGCCGGTTCGGCCAACCGCTCGGCAAGGTCCGCGAGCGCGGCATCGATCGCGGCGATCCGCGCCTCGATTCGCGCCAGCTTCTTGCGCAGTGCGCGATGGCGTTCCCTTTCGGCGGCGGCTTCGCGGCGCCGCTCGCGCGGCGTGCCGCCCACCGGCGTGGCTGCGGCGTCTTCGCGCGTGTCCGGCGCGGCGGACCGCGAACGCAGCCAGCGCGCGTAATCGTCGAGGTCACCGTCGAACGGCCAGACGTGTCCATCGGCCACGCGCCAGAACCTGTCGCAGGCAAGGCCGAGCAGG
>JBOHYX010000409.1:0-2515 GCA_050738115.1 Rhodanobacteraceae bacterium | reverse complement strand
GCATGGAAGTGATTTCTTCGCGAGTGAGTAGGAGCCTGCCTGTAGGCGACCTGTGCAGCGACGTGCGCGGCGGCCGAATCGGGACTCGGGACTCGGGAAGGGCATAGCGATTCGATCCTTGTTCGTGCGGAAGGCACGGAACGCCGCACGAAGCGGTGGAAGGACGCCGCCCATATCTCACCGTGACACAATGGCGGCCCGAGGCGGTACCGGCTGCCGCAACCGGTCTTTATTTCCCCACGCTCCGCCATGGCGCTTCCGCAACAGGAATCCACTCCGATCTTCTCGGATGCGACCGCGGGAACGCTGCGCCTGATCGCGTACCTGGTGCTGGCCGCGATGCTGATGGTGCTGGACCATCGCAACGGTTGGCTGCACCAGGCGCGCTACGCCGCGGCCGCGGCGATCGTGCCGGTCTACAAGCTGGCGGCGGCTCCGGCCGATTGGGTGCACGACGCGAGCATCGCACTGGCCCGGCGCCACGACCTGATCGACGAAAACCGGCAGTTGCGCGAGGCCCTGCTGCTGGCGCAGGCGCGGCTGAACCGCATGGACGCCGTCGCGCACCAGAACGAACGCCTGAAACACCTGCTGGACACCCGACAAATACTGGGCATGCACGCCCAGCTCGCGCGCCTGATCGATGTGCAGATTGGGCCCACCCGCGACCGCGTGATGCTGAACGTCGGCGCCGACGAGGGCGTGCACGTGGGCCAGGTGGTGATCGACGCGCACGGCGTGATGGGACAGATCATCGAGACCTTCCCGCACGCGTCGATGGCCATGCTGGTGATCGATCCCGACCACGCCGTGCCGGTGATGCTCAACCGCACCGGCCTGCGCGGCATCGCCCACGGCACCGGCGACGCCGACCGGCTGGTGGTCCCGGACCTGCCGCTGTCGTCGGATGTGAAACCGGGTGACCAGTGGGTCACCTCCGGCCTGGGTGGACGGTTTCCCGCGGGTTTTCCGGTCGGCACGGTCACCCGGGTGAAACACGATGCATCCGGCACGTTTCTGGAGGCTATGCTGAAGCCCGCGGCCGAACTCGAACGCAGCGGCGAGGTGCTGCTGTTGCGGGACCAGCCCGATCCCGTGGGGCCACCGGCGCCGGCGCCGCAGGTCGGGCCACCCGCTTCGCTGGCGCCCACGCTCGCCACGCCGAAGCCGCCGCCGCGCCCACCAGCGGCAACCGGCACGACGGCGGGGGCGATGCCATGAACCGCATGCGTTCGCAGGGCTGGGTGTTCTGGATCGGCATCGCGCTGTCGCTGCTCCTGATGCTGATGCCGCTGCCCGGCGTCGTGGCGCCCCTGAAGCCCTACTGGCCCGCGCTGGTGCTGATCTACTGGGCGCTCGAATCCAACGACCGCGTCGGCATCGGCCTTGCGTTCTGCATCGGCCTCGCCGCCGATCTCCTGAACGGTGCGCTGCTGGGCGACCAGGCGCTACGACTGGCGGTGCTGGTGTTCATCGTGTTGCGCTTCCGCTCGCGCCTGCGCTTTTTCCCGATGTGGCAACAGGCGCTTGCGGTCTGGTTGCTGCTGCTCAACAACCATGTGCTGCAGGCGTTGATCCGCGTGTTCGCGGGCGTGCCGCCGATGCCGGCGCTGTCCTGGCTCGCGCCGGCGGTGGGCGCCGCGATCTGGCCGTTCGTGTTCCTGCTGTTCGATGACGCGAACACGCGCCTGCGCGGCAAGGGGACCAAGTCCGCATGATCGGGCGCGAGAACCTGCCGGATGAGGGCGCCAAGCGCGCGCGCTTCGGTCGCCGCGCGCTGGCCGGGTTCGCGATCATGCTGGTACTGGTGCTGGGGGTGGCCGGGCGCTTCGTGTACCTGCAGGCCTTCGAGCACGCCGAATATTCGACGCGCGCCCGCTCCAACGCCGTGCGCCTCAAGTACCTGCCAGCGCCACGCGGACTGATCTACGGCGCCGACGGCAAGTTGCTGGCCGACAACATTCCCGCCTACCGGCTGGACGTGGTGCCGGACAAGGTGAAGCACCTGGACGCGACGCTTCACCGCTTGTCGGCGATCGTGCCGCTGACCGGCGACGACATCCGGCGCTTCAAGGAAAGCCTGAAGCAACATCCGTCGTTCGAACCCGTGCCGCTCAAGTTCCGTCTGACCGAGACCGAACGCGACCGCTTCGCGGTCAACCAATGGCAGTTTCCGGGCGTCCATGTTGCACCGTACCTCACCCGCAACTATCCCTACGGGGCCGAGTTCGCGCACGTGATCGGTTACGTCGGCCGCATCGACGAGAAGGAGCAGCAGCGCCTCGACCCCGACCTGTACGCCGGCAGCACCCACATCGGCAAGACCGGAATCGAAAAGGAATACGAGAGCCTCCTGCACGGCTCGCCCGGTTACGAGGTCGTCGAGGTCAATGCCAGCGGGCGACCGATCCGCGTCCTGCAGCGCGTTCCCGCCAAGCCCGGCAAGAACGTGTACCTCACGATCGACCAGCGCCTGCAGAAGGCGACCATCGCGGCGATGGACGGCCAGACCGGG
>JBOHYX010000408.1:0-2531 GCA_050738115.1 Rhodanobacteraceae bacterium | reverse complement strand
ATGCCGAGCGAATGCACGTAGACGCCGGTGGTGCCGATCACGAACAGGATCGCGACGACCTGCACCGCGACCCTGACGCTCACGCGCAATCCGTACCTGTCGTCCAGCGCGCCGAGCGCGACCAGCACGCACGCGGTCACCAGCACGACGTCGTCGAACCGCTGCGCCGGATCGAACCAAAGCCACCCCGCCAGCAAGCCCGCAAAAACCGCGAGGCCGCCGACCAGTGGCGTCGCAAAAGCGTGCCTTTTGCGGGCGTCGGGATAATCGAGCAGTCCAAGCGGTTTGCTCGCGGGAACCAGCATGCATAACCCGAGCGTCGATACGACGATGGCTACGATGCACGCCGCAAATATCGTGTGCGAGGCGTCTATCATCCTTGACCGTTCTTTACCGCGAAGACTCAAGTATGTTACGCAGGGCGAAGCGCGTGCTGAATATCCCGTAAAGCGGCGCGATTCAGTCGCGATTTAGGAATGTCGACACGGCGCGGATATTTGACGGGCGGTGCGCGTTTGTGGTGCCGCTTTGCCGTTCCAAACCCAATCCCGCGCGCCTGGCCATTCGACGGATGACGCCGATATTCCACGACGATGGGTACGCGGTGGCGGGCGCGGACCAAACCACGCACAGCGGGGTCTCCACATGCGCGGCCGGGTGGCCGGCCTGCCGCCGACACGCGCCCAGGCTGTGCCGCCGCAGCCAGCCGATGCCGGCGACGACGTGCGGAGCGGTTTCGCGGCACGAAAGTTGCTTGCAATCTCGCGGGCTGTACGCTAAACCGCACCGAGGCAGCCTGCCGTCTCCGGTCCGAGGGGTTCCACCGTGACAACGACCGCCATCGGGATACTGTTGATCGTCCAGTGCGTCCTGCTGTGGGCGATCATGGCAGCCCTGCACCGGCACACGTCGCAGTTGGCCGCGTTGCGCGAGCGGCTCGACGCGCTGCGGCGGCGACCGCCGCGGGTGCGCGGCGAAGGCGCGGAGGCGGCTGCCGAAGACGCTGGCGACGGCGACAAGACCGTCACCACGCAGGCGCCTGGCAAAGCGCCAAGGCGTGGCCTGCGCGGCTTGCGACGCTGACGCCGGCGCACGACGCGATCCACCTGCCCGGAGCCTCGCGCGCTGACGAGTCCGGCGGATGGCCCGATGCGGGCATCTTGTGGCACTTGGCGCACCCGCACCGGGGGTGTAGGTTCGACGGATCATTTCGCCAGAAGGCGCGCCATGCCTGTGTCCCGCACCCCTCTGTTCGTCTTCGCCGTGGCGGCCCTCGCCACATTCACGCCCTGCGCGTTTGCCGATGCGCCACCGGCGTCCGCGCACGCGGCGTCGGAAAACGCGCGCGTCGAGCAGATCCTCGCGCAACGCGCCGCGGTCAAGGACATCCCGGCGGTGGCGCTGTCGCACGACGGCCGGCACCTGGCGTGGATCGTGTCGCACGACGGCAAGACCGAGCTGATGCTGGGGGCGTGGAACGGGCAGAACGCGCACGCGGTCGCGATTCCCGACGGCTGTCGGGAAACCGGGATCCGCTGGGCGCCGCGCTGGAACGAACTCGCCGTGCTGACCCGCTGCAAGGTCGATCCGGCCAATACCAAACCGATGCACGGCGCGATCTGGACGGTGGACGTGAACGCTGGATCGGCGCCGAAAAAGGTCGCCGACACCGAGGGCTTCGCGAGCGGCATGCAATGGAGCCGCGACGCGAAGCAGATCCTGTTCCTGTTCGTGCCGGGCGCAACGCGCCTGCCGGAAGCGACGGCATCGGGCAACCCGCGCGTCGGCGTGATCGGCGAGGCCGACATCGAGGTGCAGCACGTCGCCAGCCTCGCGGTCGCGGGCGGCACGCCGACGGTGCTGACGCCGAAGGACCTGTACGTCTACGAGTTTCGCACCTCGTCGGTCGGCAACCGTCTCGCCTACACCGCCGCGAAGCCGCCCGGCGACGACAACTGGTGGACGGCGAAGTTGTACACGCAAGACGCGCAGGCGGGCGCGGCGCCGAAGCTGATCGTCGATCCCGCAACCGTCACGGGTTCGCTGCACGGCCTGCAGATCGCGCTGCCGCGCTGGTCGCCGGACGATGCCCGGATCCTCTTCATCGGCGGGCTCATGAGCGATCGTGGCGCGACCGGCGGCGACATCTATTCGGTGCCGGCATCGGGCGGCGCGCCGACGAACCTGACACCGGGCGTCAAGGTCACGCCGTCATGGTTCACGTTCCTCGACCGGCGCTCGCTGCTGGTGACCCAGCTCGCCAGCGGCACCTCGCAGGTGACCGAATATACCCTGTTCGCCAGCAACGCCCGGCAGACGCGCCTGTGGTTCACCGCGCCCGGCGAGATCGGCGACGGTCGCGCTGCGCTCGCGGTCTCGCTCTCTGGCACCAAGCCGCGACGCATCGCTTACGCCGCGAATTCCTTCGACCATCCACCCGAGGTGCATGCAGGCGTGCTCGGCACGCAGCCACCGCCCGCCGTCACCTCGCTCAACGCGGCGCTGACGCGGAACTGGGGCAAGGCCGAGTC
>JBOHYX010000407.1:0-2531 GCA_050738115.1 Rhodanobacteraceae bacterium | reverse complement strand
TCGCGGCATCGACGTAGCGCCGATAGTCGCGGACCTCTGCGAGCGTCGGTCGGGTCAGCAATCCGCGCAGCGGACGCGCGTGCATCGGCCCAACCGTCTGGTAGTAGGAGTTGAAAAGAAAGTCCCAACCGTCGTGGAAGCGACGATATTCCGGGTCGAACTGCGCGAGCAGGAACTGCTCGAAGAACCACGTGGTATGTGCGAGATGCCATTTTGCCGGGCTGGCATCGGGCATGGATTGCGCGACGGTGTCCTCGGGCGCCAGGGTGTCACACAGGGCGAGCGTCGCGTCGCGCACACGCTGGTACCCGCCGCGACCGGATTCGCCGCGCGCACGATTCGGTTGTGGCAGTGCGGACATCCCGGCGCTTTCCTCCGTGCGGCGCAGCATCTCCATACCCTACACTCCCGAAGGTTAACCGGAACGGCGCGCGCGTTCAGCAAACGCGACGATGCAAGCTTCGCGCCGACCGGCATCCTGTGGCGGGCGAGGTGATGAGAGATGGCGCAGCATGACGACACCGGCCTTGCCGCTCAGCCGCTCGAGCGCGCACTCACGCTGCCGGCGCGCTACTACGTGGGCGCGGACGGCGCCGAGCGCGATCGCTATGCGGTGTTTGCGCGCGGCTGGCAACTCCTCGCGCGCGCCGACCAGCTTGCCGGCGTCGGCGACCATGTCGTCGGCACGATCGCCGGCGTCCCGCTACTGCTCGTGCGCGGCGACGACGGCGTGCTGCGCGCACTGCACAACGTCTGCCGTCATCGCGCCGGCCCGCTGGCGGTGTGCGACGGTCGCGCTGCCCGCCGGCTGCGCTGCCATTACCACGGCTGGACCTACGCGCTCGATGGCCGCCTGCTCAACGCAACCGAAATGGAGGGTGCGCCGGATTTCGATGTCGCATCCGTCCGCTTGCCCGAGGCACACGTCGCGGAATGGCGCGGTCTGGTGTTCGTTGCACTGGCGCCGCGGACGTCCTTCGCGGAAACCATCGAAGGCGTCGATGCGCGACTCGGCGACCGGCCGATCGACCGTTATCGGTTCCACCGGCACTACGCCTATGACATCGCGTGCAACTGGAAGGTTTACGTCGACAATTATCTCGAGGGCTACCATGTCCCGCACATCCATCCCGAATTGAATCGGATGCTGGACTATCGCGACTACGTGGTCGACACCTCGCGCTGGCATTCACTGCAGCACAGTCCGCTCGCAAGCGATGCAGCCCTGTATGGCGACGGCGACGCGCTGTACTGGTACGTGTGGCCCAACACGCTGCTCAACATACTGCCGGACCGGATGCAGACCAACCGCGTGATCCCGGTGGCGCCGGGCAGGTGCCAGGTGACGTTCGACTATTTCTATCCACCGGGGACTCCGGATCCCGAATCGCAGCACGCACGCGACCATGCGTTCAGCGATCTGGTGCAGCGCCAGGACGTCGCCATGTGCGAACTCGTCCAGCGCGGCCTTGCGTCGGGGTCATACGAGGCCGGTCTCCTGAATCTCCGGCGCGAAAACGGCGTGCACCATTTCCACGAACTTCTGCGCGAAGCGTACCGTACGTCGGCGTGAGCCCGGAAACGGTCAGGCCCGGTTGCGAACAACGGGCCTGGCCGTCATCGCATGCAACCTTCCAGTCAATGCCCGCGCGAGTAGTAATGGCCCTGGCCGCCCTGATGACCGCCGCGCTGGCCGTAGCCGTGGCCACGGTAGTAGGAGTGGGGCGACCCGCGGTAATAACCGCCGCCATTGCTGTACACGACGCCCAGGCTCACGCCACCGTAGCCATAGCCCGGATGGCCGTAATACGCGGGAGCCGGATACGAATACGCCGGATAGGCGGGATACGCGGCATATGGCGCGGCATAGCCGCCGTAATAACCCGGCGGATACGCCGGCGCCGGGTAGTAGTACCCGCCCCCGTAGTAGCCAGGCTGGGTGGCGCTTGCGATCACCCCGCCGATCACGGCGCCGACGACCAGCGCACCCAGCACGTTACCGCCACCGCCGTGGCGGTAATACCCGCCATGTGCCATGGCAACCGGCGTCGCGAACGCGGCCGCCGCCACCAGCGCGCACACCACCATCAACTTGTTTCGGACCGAACCTGATTGCCTTTGCATGGCCCACCTCCGCGTCACCCGCTGACGAGCGAATTATCGCAATGCCGGATAAATCTACACTGAAGAGTTCTGTTATGCACGCCTTGTCACGGTGGAGCCCCTGAACGTGCAGCGTGCGTTCAGGCGCTCCCCACCGCCGAGGCCGCACTGGAACCTGAACGATCCTTGCGCTTGCGCGACTCGAGCAGTGCCTTCAGGTTCGCGACCGCCTGTTCGTGGCTGATGGCCTTGGGCTTCGGCGCGCGCGGCTTCGGCGGCTTGCGTGTCGGCGCATGCGCGGCTGGAGTCGGCTGGCGCGGCAACTCCACCGTTCCGCCCAGCATCCAGTCGTCGTTGAAGCGCGAACGCGGAATGTACGAGGGCGCGCGCCGCCTGGCAGCGCCGGCGCGCGCCGCCGCGACCGCCCG
>JBOHYX010000406.1:0-2535 GCA_050738115.1 Rhodanobacteraceae bacterium | reverse complement strand
GCGCCGCTTTCGCCGTCCCGAACCGTTGCTGATGCTGGCGGTTCTCGTGCAGTGGCTGATGTCCTCGAGGCTGACCCGTGGCGCGGTGCAGCGGCTGCGGTTGGCGGAACCGCTGGTGATGCTGGCGACGGTGCTGCAGTGGCTGGTGCTGTCGCTGTTCACGGGCGCGGTCGTCGGCGTGGGCTGCACGATCTTCCTGCGCATCCTGTTCGCGACGGAGGGACGCCTGTACGCGGTGCACTGGTGGATCCTGCTGGTGCTGCTTCCCCTTGGCGGCCTCGCCAACGGGCTGCTGCTGCACTACGGCTACCGGCTGCGCAAGAGCACCTTCACCGACAACGCGATCGTCGCGGTCAACGAGCAGCAGGGCAAGATGCCGTTCCGCTCGATGTGGATCAAGCCGCTGGCGGCGCTGATCACGCTGGGCTGCGGCGGATCGGCCGGGAAGGAGGGTCCGTGCTCGCACATCGGCGCGAGCCTCGCGGCGGCGGTGGGACGCTCGATGCACCTCAACCGCGAGATGCGCAAGCGCCTTTTGGCCTGCGGGGTCAGCGCCGGGTTCGCCAGCGTGTTCGGCACGCCGATCGCGGGCGCGATCTACGGCGTCGAGATGCTCGCGATCGGTCGCATCCGCCACGACTTCCTGTTCCCCGGCATCGTCGCGGGCGTCACCGCCTTCGAGGTCTCGAGCCATCTTGGCGTGCCGTATCCCGTCTACCACATCGCGTTCGACACGCAGTTCACCGAATGGCTGTTCCTGAAGACCGTGGTGATCGGGATCCTGTGTGGCGCGGTGGCATGGATCTTCGTCGAACTGTTCGTGCGCGCGCGGCAGTGTTCCGGGTGGGTGAAAAGGCGCTATCGACTGTGGCCGCCGCTGTCGCCGATGCTGGGCGGGCTGCTGGTGGCGCTGCTGGTGCTGGTGCTGCCGACGAAATACCTGGGCTTGAGCCTGCCGGTGATGCACGACGCGCTGCTTGGCGAGCCGATGCCGTACATCGGCTTCCTGTGGAAGGCGTTGCTGGTCGCAATCACGCTGGGATCGGGTTTCTACGGCGGCATCGTGACGCCGCAATTCGTGATCGGTGCGGTCGCGGGCGGTGCGTTCGCCCACTTCCTCGGTCTGCAGGCGGCGCAGGGCGCTGCGGTCGGGCTGGTCGCGGTGGTGGCCGCGGCGTCCAACGCGCCGATCGCGGCGATCCTGATGGGCATCGAACTGTTCGGCGCGGACTCCACTTTGTATGTAGCGGGCGCCTGCGTCGCCGCATACCTCATCATCGGCCACCGCAGCGTCTATCCGGAGCAGCAGCTTGCCTACTCCAAGTCGTCGTGGATCTTTGCGCGCGCCGACCTGCCGGTCGGCCAGGAAAAGATTCGCCTGTCCTATGGCCTGCTGCGCTGGCTGCGGATGCGGCGGCGGCACGCGAAGAACCCGGTTGATCGCGACGCCGGCAACGGCTGATGGGTGTGTGCCGCACCTCGCAGCGGTAACAGAAGGGAAACGTTCGGTGAGTATGCTGTACGGACCGAAAGCCGGCCGGTTCAGGACGCGGCGCCCGAATCAAGGTGACGATCGGATGACGGAGGGAATCAGGCAATGACAGACACCATGCAGGCCGAAGCAGGTACCGAGGCCAACGAAGCGCAGATCGCGGTTCACTGGCAGGAAGAAAAATACATCCAGCCGCCCAGGGAGTTCGTCGAGCAGGCGATCCTGCGCGACCCTGATGTACGCAAGCGGTTCGGCGAGGAGCATTTCCCCGATTGTTTCCGCGAGTACGCGGACATGCTGACGTGGTACGAGCCCTACAAGCAGGTGCTGGACACCAGCAATCCACCGTTCTGGAAGTGGTTCACCGGCGGCAAGTTGAATGCCTGCTACAACTGCGTGGATCGGCATCTCGACCAGTACCGCAACAAGGCCGCGCTCATCTTCGTCGCCGAACCCGAGGACGCGCCGCCGTATGCGATGACTTACCAGGAGCTGTACGTGCGGGTCAACGAGATGGCGGCGTTGCTGCGCGACTATTGCGGGCTGAAGGCCGGCGACCGGGTGACGCTGCACCTGCCGATGACGCTGGAGCTGCCGATCACGATGCTCGCCTGCGCGCGCCTCGGCATCATCCATTCGCAGGTGTTCGGAGGCTTTTCCGGACAGTCGTGCGGCCAGCGCATCCAGGATTCCGGCAGCCGCTACCTGATCACCGAGGATGCGTACTGGCGCTCCGGCAAGCTCATCGACCACAAGGCCAACGCCGATATCGCGGTGAAGACCGCCGAGGACGCCGGGCAGCACGTGGACAAGGTCCTGGTCTGGCAGCGCTATCCCGGCAAATACAGCTCGCCGACCCCGATGGTCAAGGATCGCGACGTCTTCATCAACGAAATCCTGAAGGACTACGCCGGCAAGCGCGTCGATCCGGTACCGATGGACGCGGAAGCACCGCTGTTCCTGATGTATTCGAGCGGCACGACCGGCAAGCCCAAGGGTTGCCAGCACCGCACCGGCGGATACATGGCTTACGTCACCGGAAC